>NZ_BAAJLX010000005.1:0-299298 GCF_057543495.1 Colwellia sp. SU-HH01217
CTTTCTTACTTTATTTACCAGAAATAATCCTGACAAAAATAAATGGCATCCCTAAGGGGATTCGAACCCCTGTTACCGCCGTGAAAGGGCGGTGTCCTAGGCCTCTAGACGATAGGGACACTAAAATTGTTTAATGAACAAGCTTGAAAAACAAACTCAATTCCAACTTTAAACTATCTATTATTCGTTTATTTAACATAACGTTTTATAAACCAATAACTAAATTTTTTGGTGGAGCTATGCGGGATCGAACCGCAGACCTCTTCGCTGCCAGCGAAGCGCTCTCCCAGCTGAGCTATAGCCCCACATACTCATTAATTTAAGATGGCCTAATACCTTAAATCAACCTGTCTTCAAAAGTGTTTAACACTTGTTGAAAACGAGGCGCATTCTAAGCAGCCCCCCTGTTTGTGTCAACCCTTATTTTAACTAATATTATAATTTTTTCGAAGAAACGTGCTAAGTGCTCACATAACCAACAAGTTGCTTAAATTTTGCATTAAAATGAACAACCTCAATGGTAATGAGCGCCCCCTTACCTATTGTTTCTTTATCTTTAGATAAATTACAGGTACAGTTTACCTATCATTCCTTAGTTAATAATCACATGCAGCTTAAAAAGCTAAACGTAGTAGCAATTGGTGGCGGACATGGCTTAGGTCGCGTTCTCTCAACACTATCCTTTTTAGGACCCCAACTAACGGGTATTGTAAGTACAACAGATAATGGCGGTTCGACAGGACGCTTAAGAAAACGAAGTAGCTCTATTGCATGGGGTGACTTAAGAAATTGTTTAACTCAATTGGTAGATAATGATTCAATAGGGAGTCAGTTATTTAATTTTCGGTTTGACGGACAAGACGAATTAGGCGGGCATAATTTAGGTAACTTGATCCTTTATGGTTTAGGCCAAATACAATCACGCCCACTAGATTCGATTAAATTAATTAGCCGACTTCTTAAAGTGAAAACCTCCGTATTACCTATGTCTGAAACGCCAACAGATTTAATGGCATTTTACCCTGATCGCCGTTGCCGCATTGGGGAACTTTCTGTCGATGATATGCCTGTAATGCCTGAAAAGTTAATGTTGGCTCCACTCGTCAAATCCTTACCTCATTGTATAGAAGCTATCGCTGAAGCAGATTTAATTATTTTGGGGCCTGGAAGCTTCCTAACAAGCATAATCCCTCCGCTGTTAGTACGTGATATTTCTAACGCATTAAACAGCCGTAAAGGGCATTGTGTCTTTTTAGATAATTTGGTTGATGAGCAAAGTCCCGCGGCTCAGTTATCAATTGACGAAAAGCTCATCTGGATTAAAAATAATATTGGTAGTGTGCCCATTGATAGCGTTATTACTCAAAATAAAACAATAACTTCAAATCAGGTAAAGGTTATTCACCATGAACTGGCAAATGCTAAGGTATCGCACCATCATGATGAAGATAAACTCATTAACGCACTTGAATTATGCATTAATGAGTTAGCGCATATAAACTCAAATAAAGCGACAGGTTAACTTTGGCAGGGCTGTTTATCCCTGCTAGTTATATCATTATTTATTGGCTTTATCTTCACTAATCCTGCTAGCAACCGCCCCTTTCTGGCCTTTATACTTAGCATCTACTCGCATGTTATATGGACGCAATGCAGAACTTGACATCGTTTCAAAATTTAAGGCTGCAATTTTCATTTTAGGGCGTAATGCCAGCGGTAATTTACCACTGTTGTAGAACTCTAAAACAATTTGTCCCGACCATCCTGGGTCAATTCGATGCGCGGTCACATGTACCATTAAACCTAATCGAGCCAATGAAGATCTTCCGTCAAGCCAACCAACAATATTATCGGGTAAAGTTACCGACTCATAAGTTACAGCAAGTGCAAGCTCTCCAGGGTGAAGAAAAAATGCATCTCCGTCTTGAATATATATTTCATCACTCATTACTGCATTCATTGCTTCTTGCATTTCAGATTTAGGTCCACTTAAATCTATATAGGGAGCGGTATGGTCTTGAAAAACACGAAATTCATTGCCTAACCGTATATCAACACTCACACCTGAAATCATTGATTGTTCGGGAGCAGGTTCAATAGTAATTTGCCCTTCTGCTAAAGATTTTTCTATATCTTGATCAGATAATCTCATAATTATTTTTCACTATTATTGTTAATTGTTAGTTGGGTCGTTTTTTTCACAAACCTCAGCTGTTTGCGGACTACGATTATCCAGTTGCAAAAATAACTGCGCTGCAACATTTCGCGCTATATTACGGTACAACAAGGCAATTTCACTAGCGCTATTTTTAATTATTGATGAATTTCCATTATCAGCATCTTCTCGAATAGTAATATTTAAGGGAAGTTGCCCTAATAACTGTGTTTGATGGGCCGTTGCAATACCAACGCCACCACCTTCTCCAAATAAAGAAGAGTGATGCCCACACTTTTCACATTGATGATAGCTCATGTTTTCTATCACCCCAAGCACTGGTACTTGTACTTTATCAAACATGGCAATCCCTTTTACAGCGTCCGCTAAAGCAATATCTTGGGGCGTTGTTATTACTACGGCAGCAGCTACTGGTACTTTCTGCGCTAAAGTTAACTGAATATCTCCAGTACCGGGAGGCATATCAATTAATAAATAATCAAGCTCTGGCCACGCGGTTTCATTTAATAACTGCCCAAAAGCTGAACTTGCCATAGGCCCACGCCATACTGTGGCATCATCTTCTGGTACTAAAAAACCTATCGACATCGCATGAAGTTGGTGTGCAACTAATGGGGTCATTGACTTACCGTCAGCTGAAGAGGGTTTATCACCTTTTATGCCAAGCATTGTTGGAATTGACGGCCCATAAATATCGGCATCTAAAATGCCAACTTTAGCGCCCTCTGCAATCAAAGCATACGCAAGATTCACCGCTGTGGTTGATTTACCAACCCCTCCTTTACCTGATGAAACAGCAATTATATTTTTAACTCCACTAATGGCATGATGCCTAACAGGAGCCACTTGTAATTGAGTCTTAAAGGTAACCGACTTTGTTAAAACACGAGTCAAGCTATCTGCAATAGATTGCAGCTCTCCTTGGCAAGGAAAAGGCATTGTCATCTTAATCACGATATTTTTATTGGTGATTTGAATATCAAGATGACCGCAAACGGCAAATAGTCCATTTGGAAAAGTAGTAGATTGATGATCAACCAGCGTTTTTTCTATAAGATTTTTTGTCTCTTCTTGGGAAATATTGTCAAGTTGAGTGGATGAAGAAGATTCGTTATCTCCACGAGAAGTCGTATTTGAGTTGATACGAGAAAATAATTTTTTAAACATTTGAATAAAGAAGGCAAATTATTAATGAAAATAGGTGTTAAATTCTGTACTATTCGCCTCATTATTACCACCAAAAAAACTGTTAATATCCATGTCATCAGAAAACTCGTCAATTAAAGCAAATAAAAAACGCAAAATCTTAGTGACTTGCGCACTACCCTATGCCAATGGCTCGATTCATTTAGGTCATATGTTAGAACATATCCAAACAGACATTTGGGTGCGATTTCAACGTATGCGTGGTCATGAAACTTATTTTGTTTGTGCTGATGATGCTCACGGCACACCAATCATGCTTAAAGCACAAGAGCTTGGTATTACTCCAGAAGAAATGATTGCTGGAGTGCGTGAAGAGCATATGGCTGACTTTTCAGATTTTCATATCAGCTTTGACAATTACCACTCAACTCATAGTGACGAAAACAAGGCATTTGCAGAAGAAATCTATAATCGCCTTCATGCTAACGGCCATATAAAAACCCGCGTTATTTCTCAGCTTTATGATCCAGAAAAAGGAATGTTTTTACCCGACCGTTTTGTTAAAGGCACTTGCCCTAAATGTAAAAGTGAAGATCAAAACGGCGATAGTTGTGACGACTGTGGTGCTACCTACTCCCCTACAGAGGTTTTAAATCCACGCTCTGTCGTTTCTGGCGCTACTCCGATATTAAAAGATTCTGAACATTACTTCTTCGACTTACCTGCTTTTGAAAGCATGTTGAAAAACTGGACCCGTAGTGGCGCATTGCAAGAAGAAATGGCAAACAAATTAGCAGAATGGTTCGAACAAGGACTCAAGCAATGGGATATTAGCCGAGATGCCCCTTATTTCGGTTTTGAAATACCCAACGCACCCGGTAAATTTTTCTATGTATGGTTAGATGCTCCAATTGGCTACATGGGAAGCTTCAAGCATTTATGTGATAATAACGATCACATAGATTTTGACAGTTTTTGGAATGAAAATTCTGATGCAGAGCTTTATCACTTTATTGGTAAAGACATTATTTATTTCCATAGTTTATTTTGGCCTGCAATGCTCGAAGGCGCAGGTTATCGTAAACCAACCTCTGTTTATGCCCACGGTTTTGTAACCGTAAATGGCGCTAAGATGTCAAAATCTAAAGGTACCTTTATCAAAGGCCGCACTTATTTAGAACATTTAAACCCTGAATACTTACGCTACTACTATGCAGCAAAATTAACGCACCGTATTGATGATTTAGATCTTAACCTTGAAGACTTTGCACAAAGAGTTAATTCTGATTTAGTTGGTAAAGTAGTGAACATCGCTTCACGTTGTGCCAGTTTCATTACCAAACGCTTTGACGGTATGCTATCAACAAATATTGATGATCAAGCGCTTGCTGATGAAGTGATGAATGCCGGTGATTCAATTGCAGCCCACTATGAAGCACGTGACTTTGGTCGTGCAATGCGAGAAATTATGGCGCTTGCTGATAAGGTAAATGAATACATAGCTGTAAAAGAACCTTGGCAGCTAGTTAAAGATGAAACTAAACAGCAAGAAGTTCAAGATATTTGCTCTTTAGGAATTAACATGTTCCGCACCTTAATGATTTATTTAAAACCTGTTCTACCTGTATTAGCCGATAGCACAGCAACTTTTTTAAATGATGAATTAGTTTGGGATGGACACAAAACCTTATTAACAGATCATAAAATCAATAAATTTAAAGCGTTAATGCAACGTGTCGATATGGATAAAATCAATGCAATGGTTGATGCTTCAAAAGAAAATTTAACGACAAAAGAAGTATCGAGTAAAAAGGACAAAAAGAAAGTTGCAACAAAGCCAACGCATAATACGGCTGCGTTAGCTGATCCCTTAGCAAGCGATCCAATTAGTGACGAAATTCAATTTGATGATTTTGCTAAAGTTGACTTACGTATTGTTAAAATTGTAAACGCTGAACACGTTGAAAAAGCGGATAAACTATTAAAGCTAACACTCGCACTCGATTCAAATGAAGAAAACGGTGAAACAAGGCAAGTATTTGCAGGCATTAAGTCTGCCTATCAACCTGAAGATTTAATTGGTAAGCATACTGTTATGGTCGCCAACTTAGCCCCAAGAAAAATGCGTTTTGGTATGTCAGAAGGTATGGTATTAGCCGCAGGACCAGGCGGTAGCGATTTATGGGTGTTAAACCCAGATGATGGGGCTAAACCTGGAATGCGCGTTAAGTAATACTAGATTCACTTCGTTACCTATATAATTTAGTTACTAATAAGTTTATAGCTACCTTGTATAGGTTAACTAAGTTGCCCCCTTATGTATAATCACTAAAATAACGAGTGGAATATAGCGTTAAACTTAAGCCACTCAATTAAACACTAACTAACAAGCACTGGATTTACGTTCCAATTAGCTGAGGAAAAATCAATGTCTACTTATGTAGTAACTGCACTGTATAAATTTGTTCGCCTTGAAAACTTTGAGCAATTACAAAAACCTTTACTTAAAACAATGGAAGATAATGAAGTACGTGGAACTTTATTACTCGCCTTAGAAGGGATTAACGGCACCATTGCTGGTTCAGAAGCTGGAGTTAATACAGTTCTTAACTGGCTAAAAAGTGATGAACGATTGAGTCAACTCTCTTTTAAAAACTCTTATACCCAAACGCCTCCATTTAAGCGCAGTAAAGTAAAACTAAAAAAAGAAATTGTAACGATGGGCGTTGAAGGTATCGACCCACTACAAGTCGTGGGTACCTATGTAAAGCCAAAAGATTGGAATGCCTTAATTTCAGACCCAGAGGTACTAGTAGTTGATACACGTAATGATTATGAAATAGAAATTGGCACTTTTGAAAACGCCTTAGATCCAAATACCAAAACATTTCGTGAATTTCCTCAATACGTGGCTGAAAACTTAGATCCACAAAAGCATAAAAAAGTTGCTATGTATTGTACTGGTGGGATCCGCTGCGAAAAATCAACCGCGTATATGAAAGAACAAGGTTTTGAAGAAGTTTATCATCTTGAAGGGGGTATTTTAAAATATCTTGAAGAAGTTCCTCAAGAAGAAACCATGTGGCAAGGTGAATGTTTTGTTTTTGATGACAGAGTTGCTGTTGATCATCAGCTCAATAAAGGGCAATACGATCAGTGCCACGCATGCCGTATGCCAATAACTGAAGAAGATAAAGCTAAAGACGAGTACCAAAAAGGCATCAGCTGTCATCATTGCATTAATACTGTTACCGACGAGCAACGAGCCCGCTACGCTGAACGTGAAAAGCAAATGACCCTAGCAAGTCAGCGAGGCCATGCACATATAGGTAGTGATGCAGCGATTACCCTGAAAAAACAAAAAGAACTCAAGCAATCTAAAATATTAAGCCAACAAAAAAAAAGCTAAACCTATAGTTGCAACCAAAGATGTATTGTATACTGTATAAATTAATAAATTTTACTTTATTAACATTAACAAATAGCGTATATTTAACAAAATATTTACATTTAAACTGATTTTCTACGCCTCGTTACTAAATCACAATGATTTAAGTATGAGTAACTTCTTTTAGCGTTGTTGCTATAAAAGTTAACAATAAAGAGTAGAAAAGCCGATTAAAATTTGAGATATTTTCATTTCGTTAAAATTATCTGCTAACTTTTAACGAAGAATAGTAGATGAAGAGTCTATAATAAGTTAATGTAGTGTTAGTAAATTTTACAGGGATAGCTTTTTGAACAATTAATAAAGAATTATCACTGGAAAAATTTAACTAATGTAATGATTCACTTGCAAATATTTGAATAATTTATAAATATAGTTAATTGAATCACCGAATTTTACATTTTTTAAGTCACAACAAGATAAGAATTACTATTATGAAAGAATGGTTTTTTTCCAAAGACGGCGAAATTAGCGGACCTTTAGGTTTAGAGAAATCTAATGATTTTATCGCTAAAAACCCTGACGTTTATGCATGGCACCCCTCTTATGCTCAATGGATGCCTGTTAGTGCTGTTGATGAATTCGATGTTTCTGTTCCTTATCCTAAGCCTCCTAATGAAGTACCGAAAGAACTCATTGAAGGTTTTATCTCCAAAGAGCGTGAACTAAGTAAAACCTTAGGGCGAATCGACAACACGCTAAAAGTCACTACTGGCTCAATTTCTGAGTTAGATGACGATATTGATAAATACAAAATGATGACCAAAAAACTCAACGAAGAAGTAAGAAATACGATTCGTGCGATTGAGCAACAGTTTGCGGCACTACAAAAAAATCTTTCCGGTTTTAAAGAAACTGACTAAAGTAGATTAGGTAAAAGTTAATTTCATTACTTTTTAATGTAATGAATAAAGTATTTAACTAACAAATAAGAATGATGATTATGAAAAAATGGTATTTTTCTAAAAATGGTAAAATAAGCGGTCCATTGACTTTAGATGAGTCTTTAAAATTTTTAACTAAAGATCCTGACTTTTATGGCTGGCACCCTTCGTTTAACCAATGGCGTCCTGTTAGTTGTATTGCTGAATTTGATGATGTTGTTCCAACACCGGTGCCACCTGCACAAATACCGCCAGAACTTATTCAAGAATTCGTCGACAAAAAGCAAAGTTTACACGATAAAATAGACATAATTGATGAGAAAATTGATAACTCGTCAACTTCTATGTATGAACTTGAACAAGAAATCAAAATTTATAAAAGAATCACGCAAAACTTAAGTGATGAAGTTAAAGAAAATATTAACAGTATTGAACAGCATTATAGCGGTTTACAGAAAACATTAACTGAACTTAAGAAAGTAACAGATATTGCCAATAATGAAATTGATGAAATTGTTACAGATTTTGACTCTAGAGTTGCTGAAAAGTCGTCTGAGAGTGCTGTACCAGTAAAAAAGAGCAGTAGTAAAGGTAAAAATACTGAGAGTAGCGTAGAAAATAAAATCAAGCTTGCTTCGACTGCCGATAAAAACATTGGTGAATCCAAGCAACAGACCTCAACAGAATCGATGAACGATGGTAAAGGTTTTGGAAGTCGATTAAAGTCTGTATTTAACGAATCAACAGCAAAAAGCAATAAATCAGGTGATGATTTAGATGACGCACTAGCTGATTTAGTTGCGACTGAAGCAGTTAATGGTGATGATGCTTTAGATGAGGCTTCTGAAGAAGAAAATAAAGCCAGCAGAATGAGACGTCGTAGAAGACGTAGATAAGTAAATTAAATACTTATCTTCTCTCGCTAAGTAAATATAGCCCAATGTTTTAATTAAAACATTGGGCTTTTTTTTATCTGTAAATTGTAGTTAATGTATTTTTTTAGTTTGTTTTTATCAATTACTCTGTACACAATATACAATACCTGTATATTGTGTACCTGATAAAACTTATTCCACGATGAATAAAAACATAATACTGGAGCTATATGTAATGTCCGAAACATCACCACTTTCAGAAATGCCCTCTTCTGAAAGGATCACGAACAAAGAGCCGAATGAAGTAACAAGTAAAAAAACAAAACGTTCACCTTTCCCCGCTTCATTTTTTGTCGCAAACACCATGGAAATATTTGAACGGCTTGCCTGGTATGGCTTTTTCACTGTTTCGTCTTTATATATGACCAGTCCAACTATTCAAGGCGGTATGGGTTTTAGTGATACTCAGCGCGGAGCTTTACAAGGCATTGTACCCTTCTTTATATATTTATTACCTGCAATCACAGGGGCGCTAGGCGATCGATACGGTTACCGTAAAATGATGATGCTAGCCTTCGCCATTATGACACCTTCTTATTATATGCTTGGTCAAGTCAGTAGTTATGGTACTTTTTTTGTTGCCTTTATGGGGGTTGCCATAGGGGCAGGTATATTCAAACCACTCATTACTGGTACTGTGAGTCGCTCAACCGATGACAGTAATCGCAGTTTAGGCTTCGGCATATTTTATATGATGGTTAATGTTGGCGGTTTCTTAGGCCCTATCGTTGCTGGTTATATGCGCGACATTAGCTGGGATATGGTGTTTGTGATGGCAGCAGTATGGATTGCTATTAATTTTATTCCTGTGACCTTTTTTTATAAAGACCCAACACAGGCCGATCGAGAAAATTCAACAGGTACAAGCTTTAAACAGACCTTACTTGAAATGCAAGAAGTCCTCGGCAATGGACGTTTAGCATTAACAATACTTCCTATTTTAATCGCCTATATGTTGCCAGGAACAGAGCTAATCACTTTTGATACTGCGATTAACTTTATCATTGCTTGGGCTGCTATCAATCTTGTGTGGAATATTGTCGCTAAAAAAGACAGTCAACACTGGTATGCGAGTAAAATTAAGCTAGGTAATAAACCATTTATAGTGCTTATTTTAATACTCAGTGGTTTTTGGATGGTATATATGCAAATTTTTATCACTTTGCCTTTATTCATTCGTGATTATGTCGATAGTAGTGACTTAGTGCATCTCTTTTACGCAATCCACCCAAGTTTAGGTGAAGCAGTTTCATTTGTTAATGTTGATCAACTCGCAAAAGCAATTCTTGATTTAGCAAGTAAGTTCGACTTAAACCAAACAGATGCTATAAGATTAGCTTATTTAGAACTTAATAATTACAACGTTCGCATTCCACTCGATCAAATTCAATCACTATTACAAAACTCGGCTATTTCAACTACTGATGCGACAACACTTGCGAAAGAATGGGCGACTAACTATCGCCAATTTAAGCCTGAATACATTGCGGCTGTTAATTTTGGTTCAATCGTTTTACTGCAAGTATTAGTCAGTGCTATTTCTGCAAAATTTAAAACTTTTCATGTATTAATTGCTGGCACACTTATGTTAATGGCCAGTTATTTAGTATTAGCTTCTGGTACAAGTGGAGCAATTTTAGGTGGTGCTGTCGCTGTTTTGGGATTATTAATATTCTCAATTGGCGAAATGATGACTTCACCTAAGCAACAAGAATATATTGCCAGCGTAATGCCAAAAGAAAAAGCAGCAATGTACCAAGGCTACTTATTCACTTCATCTGCAATCGGTTTTTTGTTTGCTGGTGATTTGTCTGGTAAAGGTTACAATGCATGGGCGGTACAAAGTAATAGCCCTTCTACTTTCTGGATGTTATGTGCGGCAATTTCCTTAACTACGGCACTGGCATTATATTTATTTAATCGCTTTGCGGCTGATAAATTAGAGTCACAACATAAATAATTTTTCGCACAGGTAACTTAATTTTTATCGCCAATAATTTATCACTATTGGCGATTTTTACTTTTAACAAGGGTTAAAAATGTCAAAAACAGTTTATTTAATTACCGGCGCAGGTAGCGGCATTGGTGCTGCAATAGCGATGAAGCTCGCTCAAAAAAACACGTTATTAATTATTCATACTAAACAAAATAAAGCAGGATTAGGAAATGTCGCTTATGAATGCCAAACTTTAGGCGCTGATGTTATTTGTCAATACGGCGATTTAACACAAAAATCGACAATAGCGCAGTTAGTTGGCACCTTAAAAGAGCGTTGTAACCACCTTGATGGTCTTATTTGCAATGCCGGTTACCCCGACTGGCGTGATTTTGAAGCGCTCGACTCACATGGCCTTCATAAATCTTATGCCATTATTATTGAAGCAACTTTTTCGTTATTAACACAATGCACACCATTATTACTTAATAGTAAAACAGGTAAAGTAGTAGCGGTTAGCTCCTTTTTAGCACATAAATATAAAGTGGGTGAAAGTGTGGTTCCCGCTTCTGCCATGGCAAAATCGGGACTCGAAGCTTTAATTAAATCCTATGCTGCACAATATGCTTCAAAAAATATTAATGCAAACATTATTGCCCCCGGTTATATAAAAAAGAATTCTCCTGACCATCAACCATTAACTCAAGCTTCATTAGATAAAATACTCGCACGTATTCCTTGTGGTCAACTTGGCTTACCTGAAGATGTCGCAAACTTAGCTGAATTTTTATTAAGCGATAAATCCAAGTACATCACCGGTCAATCAATTCAAATCGATGGTGGCTTACTGTTAGGCTAAAATTCACTTTTTCTAGTAAAATCTTATTGAACTAACTTTCTTCTTCTAAAGTTCTATCATGTTATAATCACTGGTTATTAATGGTGCCAAATTCATATAGTGGCAACAACAAAGTTTGATATTCAAAAATGATGAAACATAAAAATAGAAAGCTATCGCTCGTAACTCTTATAATTACTTCATTTTTAATGATGAGCTGTAGTACTAATTACACTGTATCGACCAATGTCGATAGTGATAATTTTAAGAAATATTTTTCTCCCGCTCAAGTCACTATTTATCAAAGTGAACAAGATTTTATATCCTATTATAAATTTATCGGTTTAGTTGAAGGTGAAGACTGCCAATTAAAAGCTCACCATGCTGAGCCTGATGAAATAAACGCAAGAACAAATGCTCGCCGACAAGCATATGAGAAAAAAGCCAATGCAATCATATTCACAGGTTGTGCAGTGATTGATGCTAATAATGTTATTCCCAACCCAGAAAATCAACAATGTTTATCAACAATAGTCTGTTATGGAAAAGCTTATCTGGTAGACAACTCTGAAGTAAACGTTAGCTTGTAATGGACAATATTTCTGAGCTCTCACTTGCCAATATCACTTTAACGCCGATCGGAAAAATTGTTTCCCCTTACCAAGAGAAATTTGCAATTCCACGTCAACCTGGCATCGTAACGGCGGCAAAGGGGAAAATCCTCTTACTATCAGAAGCCAATAATATTGATGCAGTTAGGGGGTTAGAGCAATTTAGTCACCTATGGCTGGTTTTTATTTTTCATGGTACTCAAGATAAACCATGGAACCCTCTTGTTAGGCCGCCACGCCTAGGCGGCAATAAAAAATTAGGTGTTTTAGCAACTCGCTCAACGTTTAGACCTAACCCTATTGGATTGTCAGTGGTAAAACTTGAGGGTATACGACAAGAAAAGTCCAATCATGGCCAACAACAGACTATTATTGATATTTCTGGGTTAGACCTACTTAACAACACACCAATTGTTGATATTAAACCGTATATCCCTTATTGCGATAATATAGCAGATGCTCAAGCAGGTTTTGCACAAAATCAACCATTAGCAACTATAGCGGTGACTTTCAGTGCTAGTGTTGACATTAATTTACAGCACTATAAAAGTGATTTTCCTGAATTAAAACAACTTATTACCCAAGTTCTTGAACAAGATCCTCGCCCGGCTTACAAACAAAATAGCGCAGATAATAAAATATATGGCATGAACTTGTATCACTTTAATATCCAATGGAAAATGACGTCGCTAGCAACTATTGAAGTATTAACTATTGAGCAGTACAAATAATAACCTATATAAGACTAGTCCTTCACTCAACAAATATTTAAAATCAAAGATTGCTTAGAGTTTTAGGCATAAAAAAGGCTAACCACTTTGTTAGCCTTTTAAGTCAAACAATCGATAAATATCTTAGTGTTGATGACCACCAACACCATGAGCATGTCCATGTTCGACTTCCTCATCAGTAGCAGCTCTAACATCAACGACTTCAATATCAAAGGTGAGTACTTTTCCAGCAAGTGGTGAATTCATATCAACCGTGACCATAAATTTACCAGATTTAAGTACAGTCACTTGGCGTTGTCCTTGTTCTGTTTGAACAACAGCGATCATGCCTGCTTTCCACTTAGTTGTGCCAGCACCGTCCTGTAAATGTTTAGCAGGTATGCGTTGAACAGCACCTTCTTGGTATTCACCGTAAGCTTCTTCTGGCTGAAGAGTTACACTAAATTTTTCACCTGCCTCTTTATCTGTAAGCGCTTTTTCTACGCCAACTAACATATTCTTTTGGCCGTGCAAGTAAGCGAGTGGATCGCCACCAAATGATGATTCAAGCACTTCTCCAGCTTCATCTTTTAAAGTGTAATGAAATTGAACAACCGTTTTATCGGTAATTTTCATGGTTTATCCTTTGAAAATAAATTTAAGTAATTGCGTGCAGTGTACCAAATACTTTTATTCTCGCCTATGAGTAAACAATGGCTTTATGCCCAAACGAGTAAAATAACAACGCTTGCAATAATTAAAAACATACCAAAGTATTCAATTAAGCTAATCTTTTCTTTAAAAATGCGGTAAGTCAGTATTAATGTAATAAAAAACTCTACCTGCCCTAACGCTTTAACATAAGCTGCATTTTGATAACTCGCACCTGTAAACCATCCGATAGAGCCAAGTACGCTGGTAACCCCTACAAATACACAGAGTCGCCAATGAGTTATCATTTTAGCTAATTGTGATTTGTCTTGAAGAAAAATCCAGATAAAAGAAATGAGCGATTGCAGTGTGATCATAAAGACTAATGTCACCGCGGCACTGACCATCAAATCGCTATTCAATGCTAAACTCGACTCACGAATTAATAACGTCGTGATAGCTAAGCCTAAACCCGAAGCTAAACCAAAGCCAATCCCTGTAATTGAGCTTGAGTCATTCAATATGGTTTTCAAGTTAAACTTCACTTTTGACACAATAAAAACGCCTACAACACCAATAATGACACTAAACCACCCCATGCCGGTCAAAGGCGCTGAAAATAATAAAGCTCCAAATATAGCAACTTGAATTGCTTCTGTTTTCGCCAAGCTAGTCGCAACAGCAAAATTACGATACCTAAATGCAGCCACCAAACATGCAGTACCAATAATTTGTGCAAAACACGCAATAACCGCATATTGAATAAAACTAGACGTTAATTTAGGCACCTCAACGTCACGAAAATCAACTAACCACAATAAATAAAGCCAAGCAAAAGGCAGCGCATAAAAGTAGCGTACGCCTGTTGTTGCCATTGCATTTAAATGCTGAGATAACTGCTTTTGACCTGCGGTTCTAACAGCCTGCATCGTTGCCGCTAAAAGAGTGAAATAAATCCAAATTTCCACGGAAGAAACGTCCTTCTACTATCCAATAGGTAATTGCGGGCATTATACCTACGCATAGCTATTATTGGCAGATAACTTTCAAAGTCGGCATTTATATGCTGAATCTTTACAATAGTATTTTAATTTAACATCAACATTTAAATAAATTAGCAGCAAACTATTCGATAAATGATAATGCATTCGATAAATCCATAATCAAATCATCTACATTTTCAAGCCCTACAGAAATGCGCATATCAGAGAGAGATATTCCCATTTTTTGAAATTGTTCAGGACTTTGTTCCTGTAAACAACTAATTGCTGGTGCGTAAACCAAGCTTTCGTGGCCTCCCCAACTTACTCCAATTTGAAACAACTTAAGCTGGTTAAAAAATATTTTTATTTTATCGAGATTGTCTGACTTTAAACGAAAGCTCATTAAACCACTAAAACCTGACATTTGCTTTTGGGCAAGCGGTGCTTGAGGAAAATCTGAAAGGCCTGGGTAATTAATATGTGCGATTTGAGGATGTTCAACTAAGAATTCAGCTATTTTAATAGCACTTTGCTGATGTCGAGCCATACGTAAATCTAGTGTTCGAAGACTACGTAAGAGCAGTAATGCTTCAGCTGGTGCCATCTTAGCACCTAAAAGCTCATATTCTCGTACATGAATTGCGTCTATCAACGATTGTTTACCAATTAATACCCCTGAAATAATATCGCTATGCCCACCTAAGTACTTTGAACAAGAATGTATTTCAAGATCGATACCTAACGATAACGGTTTCTGAAACAAAGGAGTAGCCCAAGTATTATCAATAGCTGTTGCAATATTGTGTCGCTTCGCGATGGCAGCTATTTGGGCTAAATCCTGCAAGCTAAAGACAACTGAAGATGGACTTTCTAAATATATTAATTGGGTATTCGGTTTAATCTCAGCAATTATTTCATCGATATTGGTACCTGATACATAACTCACTTGAACATTCATTTTGGGGATTAAAAAGTCATTGATAAGGCTGATAGAAGGCCCATAAATATTTTTTAACGTTATAACATGATCGCCAGCAGATAAAAAATGTAGCATTGCCGCAGACACTGCAGCCATGCCGGAGGCGAATAATTTACTTTTCTCCCCTCCTGCTAAAGTGGCTATTTTTTGTTCTACAAATGCCACTGTAGGGTTATTTCCTCGGCTATAAATTGAGTTGTTAATTTTATCTTCAAATGCCTTTTCTATCGCTTCCCAGCTAGAAAATGTAAAAAGCGAATTTTGATAGAGCGGCGGTACAACGGCGCCAAACTGATCTTGGTATTGATCTTTATCATGTACCATTGATGTGGCTAACTGATGTTTATTTTCCATAACTTAATTCTCTATTTTCTTTGTGTAAAAACAACCAATTCCCATCATTGCACAACCAAATGCAATGGGAATATTAATTAATGATAATAACTGCCAGTGCCAATAATCTTCTATTGCTACGCCAAGTGATGCGTAAATAAAGACTGCTGTAGTGCTCCATGGTACTAGGCTTTCTATCATGGTCCCTGTATCTTCAAGAGAGCGTGATAGTACTTTTCGAGAAACATCCAGTTGATCATATTTATCTCCAAATGCTTCACCCACAATAAAGCTATTGGCGTATTGGCTTGATGTCATTGCATTTGTCATTGCAGAGGAAAATAATGTCGTACAAATAAGTGATGATTTACGTTTAATCCCCTTTAACAATTGATTCACTAACGTTGGCATTGCTGCGATACAATCTAGTGCGCCGACATAAATAAACACTAAAATAGTAATAATAATCGGTTCATTCAGTGCATAAAGACCGCCTCTATTAAATAAGGTATTTATAATTTCAGGTAAAACAATTAACGATCCTTCGCTATTTACCACCGAAGCATTAACCATCGAAATATCAAAGCCTTTATAAAGCGTTTGCACAACATCATCCACTTCTATTGACTGAAATATAAGCGCCAATAAACAAGCCACCAAAGAAGAGAGCATTAAAATGGGTAATGGCGGCTGTTGTTTAATGGAGCCATATAAAATAATGAATGGCGGTAATAATAGTAAAAAATTAAATTTAAATAATGAGTCGATAGCCAAAAGTGTCTGTTCAAACAGCGCAATATCATTTACAGCTGAAGAAGCTAAATCGAGTTGTGCAGGATAAATATAGTCGAGTAAAACAAAACAAATAGCCGCTAACAGAGCTGAAGGTATTGTCGTGTACTGCATTGATTTAATATGTTGATAAAGCTCAACTTTCGCCGCCATTGCGGCAATATTAGTGGTATCAGATAACGGAGACATTTTATCGCCAAAATAAGCACCACCAACAATAGCGCCCGTTACAATACCTAAATTAGCATCAATCACATGAGCAACCGTAATTAATACCAAACCAATAGTGGCAATTGACCCCCACGAAGTTCCTGTACACAGAGAAAAGAAAATAGGTACGATAAAGGCAATAATATAAATATGATCGGGCGACACTATTTTTAACGCATAATAAACCAACATGGGGATTGTGCCCGAAATTAGCCAACTGCCAATTAATAACCCTATAGCGAAAAGGAGAAGAATCGTCGGCAACGCTTGGCTTAATTTATTGGTGATCGCTTGTTGGATACTCAACCAACTAAAGCCTAAATAGAACAATTGCGATATAGCAATAACCGCCGCTGCTATAAAAACGATTTCAAGAGGAAATGCAGCCTGACCAAACAGTAACGGGCGTAGCATCAATCCATAAACCACCAGTATAAGTAAGCTGCCAACAGCAAATAATGCCTGCATTAATGTGGGTTGATTCATTTTTTCCATTTAACATCTCTTTTGCATTAGGAGTTTCATATTATTTTTATTGAACCTGAGACAACCTTGCCGCCCAACCACCACTTGGCGAAAGTTTAATGTTAACTTGAGTTAAACGATTAACAACTTGCTGCTTTATTTGATAATCGCTGGCATATTTTCCAGCATTAACTCCATCAGCAAAGCTTTCAAGTTGATAATCACCAACGGGTAAAAATGATAAATCGATGGTGAACTCGCAAGCGTTACTATTTCCCATCGCGCCAATAAACCATTCGTCGCCTGAGCGTCTCGCGGTAATGATATGATCACTGAGCTTAGCTGATATTATGCGAGTTTCATCCCACACCGTTGGAATTTTACTAATAAATTGCGTTGTTTGATGCTCTTTTAAGTAATTAGAAGGACTATCGGCAAGCATTTGTAATGGACTTTCAAAAACAACATACATAGCCACTTGATGCGCTCTAGTGGTTTTACTCATAGGTCTGTCAAAGACAATACTAAAGTTTTTAGCTTGTGCATTGACCATTGCACCAGGCGTATAATCCATAGGACCTGCTAACATACGTATAAAGGGCAAAGTAAGATTATGCTCAGCGGTAATGTAATCAGCCCATTTGTTGTGCTCTAAGCCTCTTACACCCTCTCTGGTGATAACATTTGGGTATGCTCTGCGCAAACCTGCCGGCTTATAGGAACCATGAAAATTTACCAGTAAATGATGTTTGGCCGCTTGTTTGGCAACTTTCCAATAATAATTAACCATGGCTTGATCATCGCGTTGCATAAAATCCACTTTAATGCCAGCCGCGCCCCACTGCTCGTAGGTTTTTAGCGCTAATTCTAATTGTTGCTCTAAACTTTCCCAAATAACCCAGAGAATAACATCAACATTTTTTGATTTTCCATAAGCAATTATTGTTTGTACATCTATCTCTGGTACAACATCTAACACATTACCTAAATGATACCAACCTTCATCCATCACAATATATTCAAGTCCATATTGTGCAGCAAAATCAATATAATATTTATACGTTTGGGTATTTATTCCCGAACTAAAGTCAACACCATGAATATTATTGGCATTCCACCAATCCCACGCGACTTTACCTGGCTTTATCCAAGAAGGATCAGCTATTGCTAACTCATCCGCTAATAAATAAGTCAGTTGATTAGTTAATAGCTCAGCATCTGTTTTGCCGATAGCAATAATGCGCCATGGAAAGTTTCTTTCAGCTTGTTGGCTAGTGACTTCTATTTTTGCTAAATAATTAGCACGTTCAGTAATATTTTCATTTCTGTCTGACTGTTTTTTCAGCTCACTTTTTAGCACTTTTTTAGGAAAGATAGCTGTTAACGAGTTTTTTGCACTTCCCTGTAGCCACATCCCAGGGTAATCACGTAAACCTGACTCTGTTATCACCACTTTGATGCTTTTTTCGTTAGCATTATCTACACCCACTAACAGCGGTAAACTACCAAAGTTATCCCTAGATATATCTGCTAAAGTTTTAGGTAAATATAAACGTTCGTTGTGTGAAATAAAGCTTGTTTCTTCAGGAAATAATACTTGATAATTATCATCAAAATTAAAATTTGCTAACTCTGCATTTATTGTTAACTCACCACTTTTTTGAGTACTAAATCGATACGCCATCCCTTGATCAAACATACGAAAGGTTAAGCTTTGCTGATTATCAAATGCCAATACAATTTCATTATAATGTTCAGCTACTTCTTTAGATTTTTGTTTAACATGTGGCTGTAACACGCGATTAACGCTGTTACGCGTTACGTTGATTATTTGTTGTGAACCTGTTATTCCATTAATAGTTAAGTTAGCCTCGGCCTTTGATATGACAGTACTTTCCAACACTTTTAATGTATAAGTTAGGCTCTTATTTAACGGAGTCTTGCTTTGAATAGTTAATGCCAACTTTCCATCCGGAGAATTAAGATGATATTGCTCAGCATAACAGGTAACAATGATAAAATTACACAGAAAAAGTGTAAATCCGGTAAGGCGTTTACTCGTAGAATTCATGATGAAATATTCTCTATAATAAGCAAGTAAGGGTGAAATTTTAGAGCAGAAAATACAAAATTATTCTGCTCACTACTTTAAAGGACAGACTAATTAATCAGACGAGAAACTGACACTAACAGGTGCATTTCCATCCCAGTTAATTTTCTGTATTTCACCTTTATTATCGCTTACTGTTATTTCAAAGTTTGACGCTTGTCGAGTAACACATAAGTTAAAGTTATTATCAAAGGCACGTATATGATTTAAACACATAGTGTTCCATTCACTCGGAAGATAAGGGGCGACATTAAAGCGATTAAACCCTGTTGGTTCAATACCAAATAAGCCTTCAGTAACTGTACGAGCATATAATGCGCTTTCTGCTGACAAGTGACGTTGATTACCTTCTGGCCAAGCTTCTACCGCATATGGGACATGCTCCCCTAATAATCTTTTACGCGAGTAATATTTAAAGTAGCGCATTGCCGTATCGGTTTCTTGAGCAGTAAATATGCCTCTAAATGCATATAAAGTAGCTCTATCCCAAAAAGTTTTATTACCGGCTTCACTATAAATACCATCAGCGCTCCATAGATGTTCAGACAAGAGTGCGTTTAGGGTTGCTTCTTTACGTTCAAAAAGCCCAAAAGTTAAGGGTAATGCAATCCAAGCGCGTAATTTATCATTACCTTGATAATACTGATAAGTATCAAAACCTTGAACATTGGCGCCAAAATAGTTTTCTATAGCTACTCTTAACGCTTTAGCTTTTTCTTGGTAATCTTGAGCAATCGTATTGCGACCTAATTCACTGTTTAAATGATTTGCCGATATTAATGCACCATAGGTAAGCATATTAGTACTTAAATTAATATCGCCAGCAGGAAAGCGCCCTTCTAATTCATCACTGTCAGATGCAATAACGCCTTCTACACTCATTTTGTTATAGCTATAATCAATACACCAATCAATCAAGGATAATAATTCAGTAGCTTGTGGTTTATCTGCCATGGCTAATGCATAACGACTCGCTCCATAGGCAATCATCGCACAATCACCACGATCTCCTGCGCCATCCCAAATATCATCACCCTCAGCAATAATTGAAGAAGGAATATGCTTACCTTCATCGTTGATAAAGCGAGCAAAGTGGCGGAAGCTATTGATTGCCGATTCGTTACCTGTTTGATTACCTAAAAAAGGAAAGAAAGGATTAATGTATTCTGCTTGATCATTTGCCCAAATAGCCGCGTAATAACGCCCGCCGCCTGGTGCATGCATTAAACCGCCTTTAGTTCGAAAGATACTTTCTGCAGCGCGTAATTTAGCAAAATCGAACATTTTATTTAAAATAGGATCAGGGGTGACCAGTTGCAGATCATTTTTTAAACTGGCCACGTACGAGCGACGCTTTTCAATTTCAATTGCGCTATTAAATACACTACTTTGACCGTGTTTAGTTGCGCTGTAATTGACAAAAACATCAACTGACTCACCTTGTGCTAAATTAATTTCGCCAGAGTTATTACTTTGCGCCTTAATGCTATATACACCATAAACACCTTTGTCTTCAGCCGTTTTTACTTGATAATTTAGTGCATCGGTAGAAAGGGTTACCGCATTGTTACTGTTATTGGTAAAGTGTAACTGTTCTACCATTACCGCAGCTGTTGTGCTTGGAGATAAAGTGCGAGTAAGTGTGACACCATTATCCAATAAGCTAGTTAAAGACAGTATGCCGTCAATACGCACTTGCTTTAATTGCTCTTGCGTTGCTAGTTGACCATTCACTGTTATTTTCGGTGAAATTGAAAGTGGAAAATCGTGTATTAAGCTAGCATGTGTATCGTTAGGTATCGTTCTGAGCATTGGCCAAACAAGTTTACGGTTTAAAGATAAATTGCCTTGTTGATCACTTCCATAATAAATAATAGCGGAAATTTGCTCGCCACTCATTTCAATATGGTCTTCATGGCTATCGGTAACCTGCCACTCGATACCCTGTTGCGTTAATGTCCATCGATCTTTTAGTGTATTGGCTAAATCATTAATGGGGCTTTCTGGCTGGCTAAAACCTTTAGATTGCTTAGTCACTTTTGATTCTTCAATACTGTTGCACGCAGCAACACAGGTAACAAGACTAGGTAGTAAAATAAGCGTAGAAATAAACTTAAGCAAAATAATTGCCTCCGATAATTAACTGTTGGCACCCAAGCATGAGTGCATATTTAGTATTATTGAAACACCAAAAAGGATAAATAACTTATCGAAATTCAACTAAAACTTCTCATTAACCACACTTCCTACAAAATAAACCAAAACTAAAATTTGGATCTTTTCTTTATAAAGCAAAAAGTTAACTTTAATAAACGATTAAAACTAGAGAAAGTAAAATTCACGAAGCAAAGTGTTATTAAGCAAGATTAACTTCGTTAATATTTTTATTGGTAAGCGAATTAAAAGCGTCTTGGCGAAACTGTAATGGTGTCATGTTAAATTCGCGATGAAAAATGTCATAAAAACGGCTAATAGAACCAAATCCTGCTTCTAATGCGATATTTAACACCGCATTATTGGTGTCTATTAATAACGCTTGAGCATGTTGCAACCTGAGTTTATTAATGTATTGTTTTATTGATATTTTCATCACTTGATTAAATATTTTCATTGCATAATTAGGGTGTAACCCTGTGTATTTAGCGACATCATCAATGGTAATTTTTTGATCGTAATTATCAGCAATAAACCGAAGAATAGTATATATATGGGGCAAACCAGAAATAAGCGCCTTTTGATCAGGTTTTCTTTCACTACTCGATAAATTAAACGTGCTGTATGGCTCTAATGACATTCTCCGAATACGGTTTCTAATTTCATCAATTACTTGTAGCATTAACGCGCTTTGTCTTTTTTCTAAATTTTCTTCCCACATTAAAGTTAAAGGCTGATCAGTAGGATGAAGGCTATCAGCAATGAGCACTTCACCATGTAAAATATGGTCGATAAATGTATTAGGAAACTTCCAACTTAAAAATGCTTGCAGTGGAATATAAATATTTACCATATAACCGTCACCTTCGGTTGCAATCATTTGATGAGGAATAGATGCCCAAAACAAAATCATTCTTCCCTCAGGCACACAAATCTTTTTACCGTTAATCAAGTAGTCCGCAGAACAATTAAATAAGTAGTTAATTTCAATATGTCCATGCCAATGACTCGACTCCATCACTTCTGGCTGATGGGTTTGAAAACCAAATTTATTTTCATGCCCTTGTATTTCTAAAGGACTGCTTTCATCAAAACTAATTCTATTGATCCAATCAAACATTTCATCCCCTTAGTAATTACTCATATTACGAATTAGGAAAAAATACCTGACAATCAGGAATAAAACAAACGAATGTGAGTAAACGGGAATACTTTACGGTTTTTCAATACGCTTAAATATCCCCTTTAAAAGGTGATTATCTTAATAAACTCGCATCAAAATAATAGTTTTTAGTAATAACAGAAAGTTTTATAGGAAGTATTTGACCTGTTCATGCCGCTATATATTGTCATGTCGTTTTAATAGGCAGCTTTGTTGAAATCCAAATTACGACAAATCACAACATGATAATAATTAAAATATAGGTCGGAGAAATTTATGAAGATCAAACATATAGCACTAACCATAAGTACTATCTTAGCAACCTCCTTGTCAGCAGTTTCCGCTCAAGAAAGTACTCTTAATAAAGAAGAAAGTGACATAGAAGTCATTGAAGTTAGAGGTTTATTAAGCAGTTTGAAAGAAGCACAAGAGATAAAAAAACTCTCAACCAATGTAGTCGATGCACTTGTTGCAGAAGATATTGGAAAATTCCCGGATTCAAATGTTGCTGAAGCACTACAGCGTATTCCAGGTATTAGCGTTTCTCGCGTGCATGGCGAGGGCCAAAGCGTTACCGTGCGTGGTTTAACGGGAGATTATAATGTTACCACTTTAAATGGTCGTAAAATTGCTTCAGAAACTGTCGGTCGAGATTTTAATTATGATTTGATAGCGTCTGAACTTATTGGTGGTGTTCAAATTAACAAAACACAACAAGCTAAACTGCCTGAGGGAGGTATTGGCGCAATTATTAATATAGACACGCTGAAACCTTTAAATGTCGGTAGCATGATTGCTGGTACGTTAGAAGGGTATTATAACGAGCGTTCAGAAGAAACTAGTCCTCAAGCCTCGTTTTTAATCAGTGAAGCGTCTGATGATGAATCATTCGGCGTATTGTTTTCAATGAATCATACAGAATCAAAAACTCGCTTTGATAGCCACTCAGCTCAATGGGGATGGGGTCAATGGGAAATGAATACATTATTGCCCAACCAAGGTTATACCGATGAAACTGTTCGATTTCCAAATTGGCCTAATATAACGGTAAGTACCGATGATCGTGAACGTACAGGCGGTACATTAGCGCTGCAATGGCGGCCTACTGATAATTTAGATATTAACTTGGACGCACTTTATACCAAGTATGAAATCGTTTCTACAGGGAATATGGTCTCATTAGCACTGTTTGAAGGGACTAATTTAGATAATATTCAAGAGATTACCTACGGTGATGATGGTCGTGGCGACAGTATTACTATTGGTGAGCCTGGTAATATGAACTCCCCTGTTATTGCTGAATTACTAGAAGAGCAACATCCTCGCAAAAGTGATGCATTTCAGCTGGGTTTAAATGTTAATTATATCTTTGATAACTTTAACTTTAATCTTGATGCTTCATATTCCGAAGCTGAAGATGCATCAGCAGAAGAAAGTTGGATAGTAGTTCGTACTGCTATAGATACTTTAACCATGAATTGGGATAACGGTCATGATGTTCCAGACATTACTTTTGGCGATACGGTACTAGATGAAAACATTGACTACGGTGCTTGGTACGCTCGATTACAGGGCGACAAAGTAAAAGATAAAACAGCACGTTTTGTTTTCGATGGCGAGTATGAGCCTAACAATGGCTTGATCACGCAAGTATTGTTTGGTGCAGGTTATAACATGCAAGATAAAGGCAAAACTTTTTGGAATCAAAAAAATGCCAGTGCTTATACGTCTGACGATATGAGCATTATTAATGCACCAGCAAGCGAACAAATTGTTATTAACGGCAATACAATGTGGGGTCCATTACCCACATCGGCTTTAAATCCAAGTTCATTTGATCATTTTATGGGAAATTCTGGTGCCAATTTACCTGATGGCTGGGCGGGTATCAATGTTAATGGTCTATTTGATTACTATCGCTCATTAGATAACGCGGCATTTGAAGAATACCTAGTGCCTCGCCCATCTTTAGAAGGTGGCAATACCTATGGCGTAAAAGAAGAAACCATTCATGCCTACGCTGAAATGATTATTGAAGATGAACTGTTAAATATGCCTTATATGCTTGATTTAGGTATTCGTTATATTAATACCAATGTAGAATCATGGGGCTACTCGCAAAATCCAGCCAATATAGCATTTGATGCTAATGGTAAAATAACTGATAGCCACAAACAAACGGGTTATGTGGCGTTTGATGGCAGTTACGATAAAGTGTTGCCAAGCATGAACTTTAAACTTTCAGTCACAGACGAAGTCGTGTTTCGCATCGCACTTTCTCAAGCCATGTCTCGCCCGCCATTGACTAACCTATCTCCTGTAACGTCAATTTCGCAAAATGAGACGACCTTACAAAACTCTATGTATGAAAACGATCCTAGCTTAGAGCCTTATTATGCAGACCAATTCGATACCGCAATTGAATGGTATTATAGTGATACGGGTAACCTGAACTTTGCCACTTTCTATAAAAAGTTACACGGTTTTGTGGTCTATGAGCCTCATCAAGAAACGATTGCAGGAAAGCCTTTTGAGGTTACCAGCCCGTTTAACGATAATGATAACGCCTCATTAATTCGTGGTTACGAGGTTAACTGGTTACAAACCTTTGATGACTTTTTACCTGCTTCACTGGCTGGTTTTGGGGTATCAGCTAACTATACCTTTAACAATAGTACCTC
The DNA here is from genome assembly GCF_057543495.1 of Colwellia sp. SU-HH01217. Lineage (NCBI taxonomy): Bacteria > Pseudomonadati > Pseudomonadota > Gammaproteobacteria > Alteromonadales > Colwelliaceae > Colwellia > Colwellia sp. SU-HH01217. The sequence goes on from NZ_BAAJLX010000005.1 coordinate 25,205, forward strand.
TGGACAATATGATGATGACGGTAATGAATTACCCTTTAAAGGCTTATCAAAGAATCAATACAATGTTGTTGGCTTTTACGAACAAAATGGCTTAATGGTTAATCTTGCCTATAACTATCGCTCTCAATACAGTTTAGGCACAGTGTGGAGCCCATTAATGCCAAGTTGGGGCGAAGCGGCAGTTGAAACATTAGAAGTAGATGAATGGGGCGCATTAGATTTAAGTGCCAGTTATGCAATTAATGACAATGTCACTGTGACTTTTGACGCGAACAATCTGTTAGATCCTGACTTTAAACAATACATTGATAATGATAAAGGCTTTATAGATTACATTTCGAGTTGGGGAAGCAGCTACCGCGTTGGGGTAAGATTGAAGTTTTAACTCAATTTAAAGTCTCACTAACAGTAAAAAACCGACAAAGGTAGTAACTACCCTTATCGGTTTTTTTATTCGCGTATTATTTAAAAGCGAAACGTTTACTTTTTACGAATATTCACTAACAAGAGTAAAAATAATGACAACCATGCCATGCTGCCACCATTAGAACGAGCATTGGGATTTTTAGGTGGAGTAACTTCTGGTGGTGTTGGGGTGACAACAACCGTTGAGTTAAATACAACATTCTTTAATGAAGCATTATCATCAAATTCTGAAGCCGCAGGATCTTTTTTATAAATCCAAGTCACTTTGTGACTACCAGCTTCTAATTCAATAACTTCTTGAGTAAATGCAACTTCACCAGAAATGTAGTTATGCAATACATTATTAACATATACATACAGAGCATCATAAGGATCTTCAGGATCATCAACATTTTCTTCTGATGACACCGCCCATTCAAAGCTTAATTCACCTTCACCTTCAAAGGTGACCATAGCAATGCTTTCTTGATTATGATCTATTTTTCCGCTTTGAATCTCAGTAACACCTGCAGGAGTTAACCAAGCATTATCGCCACCTGAATACCACTGCATTACTGTATCATCAGTGCCTAAATGCGCAGACAAATTGGTTGCTGGAGCAATTGTCGTCGCTTTAACTTTCGAATTACCTGTCGCTATTTGATCATTATCACTTTCAATTACAATGGTCGCAATGTCAGCACCGACTTCACTGGCACTATAATTTACCGTCAGTTTGCATGACTCGCCTGCGCTAATTTGTAGGCAATCATCACTGACAAGGGTAAATTTATCATCCCCGTCTACCCGATAAGTTAAATTCGCAGCCAATGCGCTATTATTAACAATTTCTAATTCAGCGGTTTGTGCAACTCCTTGAGGTGAAATACCAAAATCCTGTAATTGCTCAATAGCAATGCCAGACCTGATCTCATTTATCCAATCTATAAAAGTTGCTGTTCGTGCATAAACACCAGGATATCCATCAGCAGCACAGCCTATTCCCCAGCTTACAACCCCTATTTGTTGCCAACCTTCATTGGTATTTATCACTAACGGTCCACCACTGTCACCTTGACAAGAACCCTTTCCGCCTCCGTCATAATTAGCACATATCATTGCACCAGTAATATCATAACCACCACCTAGAATTCTCTCGCATTGGGCGTTAGTCATTAGTTGTAAATCAACTTGGTGTAATACATCAGGGAAATTAGATGTTGGCCCTGCACCCGGTGCATAACCTGTGCGTCCACCCCACCCCATAACAGTAACGGTACGGTTATCAATAGCAAATTGCTCTGTCTCATCAGAAGCTACCAATCGGATAGCTTCATTATCAACGCTTTCAACCAGCTCTAATAAAGCCACATCGTTATCAATCGTTACTTTTTCATAATCAGAATGCATATAAATACGTTTAACTGCAATGGCATTTTCTGCACCATTACTTAAATCATATTCACCAACATTGATTTTAATTTGCGAAGCTTTTACATCTTCAACACAATGCGATGCCGTTAGTACCCAGCGGTCGCCTAAAAATGATGAGCCACAACTTGACGATTGCGATATTTTGTCGTTAACAATATTAATCTTAGCTATTGAACCTAACTTATCTTTAAGTAAAACACCGTCAACTTGATTAACTGCAACGACAGGAATAGTACCTGTAAAGTCTTCTCCGAGTGTGCCGCTAATTTCTCCTATATCATTATTATAAATAATAGCGCCAATGCCGCCACCAGCTTCACAGTTGTTAACTTTTTCAGAAAAGTTAACCTCTCCGCGCTCAATTAGACAAACTTTATTAGTTGCGTCACTACAAACTGCATCACCAATGCCGCAAGAAACTAATTCGCCAGACGCTGTCCCTATTGGACTAAAAGTAAAAGAGTTAGTTTGGTAAGTTATATTATCTACGGTTAAATCAGTAGCAACATCTTCAAAGGTATATACTAAAGCAGACATCCAAGGCCAATCGCCTTGTTGTGCTACTTCACCACCAACAATTTTAGGCTGTATCTTAATGGTATCTGTATTGGCTAAACTATTTGCGGAAAATGCAGATAGTAGCAAAGCAGCAGGAAGTGCTGATCTTAAAAGGTAATTCATGTGTAATCCTCTTAATTTCTGCTCTATTGTTAATCACTCAAACAGAAATATCATTATTTTGTTAACCATCTGTTAACATTGCGCGCTAATTTATCCTATTTTATTAAACAACTGCAAGATAAACTCTTTAATAAATAGTAAACTTTTGCTCAAAAAAAGAAAGACTAAAAGAAATCATTACATTCTATACACAAAAAGAAAAAGTAACGTTATAAATATTGGCATATTATTATGCTAACCGTATAACTGTGCGTATAATCACCGAGCTTAAAATTACCAACAAGAATTTAACTATGAGCTACATTCCGCTAGAGCAATTAAAAAATGCTTGGATTTTTAAACATAAAAGTCTTCCTATTGAGGCCTCAGATCTTAACAAAATAAAGCCGATGAGTCAGTCACGAGCAAATGTTGTTTGGGATACCTTTATTAGCAGACAAGTTGATCACCCTGATTTTTTCAAAAAAGGTGATTGGCCATTTGATAAAAGTTCATGGACAGATCAGGGCAAGTGGGAATCAATTTGGGATAGTGATGAGAGTCTATTACCTACTTTAATTACTGAACATTTACAGTGGGATAACAACACCGTTGTGTATTTTTGCAGTAGCCGAAACAATGTAATTGAAACCACTTGGTTAGTATTTCAACGTTGTTGGAAAAATTTCTTATTTATTGATGATGGCCCTATTCTTATCGGGAAAAAACGTAAAGAAACTGTACAATTTAATGCCAATGGTTTATTTAAGTTAGGCTTGAAAAAATAAATGACCAAAGTCGTCAATTTACATCATAATAACCGTCATAAAAACGGGTATGATTTTACCTTACTGTGTCAAACATATCCTGCACTACAAAAATTTATACGTAGGAATAAGTTTAATAACCAGCCTACGATTGATTTTAGTAATAGCGATGCTGTACTCGCATTAAATGCGGCAATATTAGCGAAAGACTACCAAATAAAATATTGGCAAATCCCCAAAGGTTACTTATGCCCTCCAATTCCTGGACGTGTCGATTATATTCATTATTTGGCTGATTTATTAAAACACAGTCTTGATAACAACAAGGTCAAACAACATTTACATCAACTCGATTTGATGGACTCTCCAATATCAGTAGTCGATATAGGGACTGGCGCAAGTTGTATTTATCCTGTTTTAGGCCAACGCGAATATAATTGGCGTTTTGTTGCTTCTGATATCGACCCTACCTCAGTACAAGCAGCGTCCGATATCATTAAAAAGAATAAAGGTTTATCTCAAGCTATTACTTGCCGCTTACAACCAAATGTAGAAAGCATATTTAAGGATATTATTCAAAAAGATGAATTTTATCATTTAACGCTATGTAACCCTCCTTTTCATAAATCATTAGCTGAGGCGCAACAAGGTAGCCAGCGTAAATGGAAAAATTTAAATAATTCATCGGCAGCAAAACATAAAGCACTAAATTTTGGGGGCCAAAAGGCGGAACTATGGTGTAAAGGGGGTGAACTCGCTTTTATTAAAAAAATGATAAAAGAAAGTATGAGTTATAAAAAACAGGTTTTATGGTTTACTACATTGGTTTCTAAAAAAGATAACGTTGGCGCAATAAAACTAGCCCTTAAAAAAGCTCAAGCAAGTAACATCGAGTTAATTAAAATGGCACAAGGTAATAAAAACAGTCGTTTTATCGCTTGGTCTTTTTTTGCCTCTTAAACACATTATAATACTAAAAAAACACTAAAAAATAGCAGGAAATATTATGTACAAACTACTACCCATTATCCTAATTTCTTTAGTCTGCTTGACTTTATCAGGTTGTTTTGGACCAGATAAAGCAATAAAACAAGCAGATAACTTTATTGACTCACAAAATATTGATGTAACTAAGCCACAATGGAAAACACAATTACCACAACCAGAATTATTCAGCTTTAGTGAAGATAAAAGCTACTATTGGGATCTTAACACCACTGAAGGTAATATAAGTATTGAACTATTTTATCAATCAGCACCAATGCACGTAAGTAGCACAATTTACTTAACACGCTTAGGTTTTTACAACGATTTAATTTTTCATCGTGTTATACCTGGTTTTATGGCACAAGGTGGCGATCCTGTTGGCAATGGTACAGGTAACCCAGGTTATAAATATGCAGGTGAATTTGACGGTAAAACAGGCCATAGCCAAGCAGGAGTTTTGAGTATGGCGAATTCGGGACCTAATACCGATGGCAGTCAATTTTTCATTACGTTTAAAGCAACGCCATTTTTAAATAATCGTCATACGGTTTTCGGCCAAGTCATCACTGGTTTAGATGACACATTACCTGCCATTGAAAAATTAGGTCAACGCAGTGGTCAAACAACACAAGAAATAAAAATAATTAAAGCAAGTATCAGAGTAGAAGATAAAGTAGCAGTAAAACAAGCACCTGAAGAAATCAAAGGTTAGTCAATTGGAAATTAATCAACAAAACTTGCTTGAAATATTTGAAGAAGTTATTCAAGCGTTTGGAGAACCATTTATTTGGCGATGGGATGAGAAACATCAAGCATTATTAACTGAGTTTTCTCGGGATAAAAAAGAGTTATGTTTACCTAAGCTTCAACAATTTTTTCCGCACGAATGGAACAAAAAAACCATTAAGCAAGCACCTAAGGAGTTAAAGCTTCCGCTCGAGAACCTAGCTAAATTAACAAAGGAGCAGTTATTATTTAGCAAACCAAGTATTGGAGAATGTCCTGCCATAATGGCACTTTGGTGGCCTTGGGGTCACGGAGGTACTTATTCGGTACGCTTAGTAGTTTTACAAAATAGTTACACGGTTAGTACGCCACAGAATAAAGGTTGGTGGGCCTCTATTAAAGAAAGGTTTACCGCGGATTACCTTTAACGATGCCATTATCCTGTAACATAAGGACAATGGCGTGAGTTATCTTAACGCTTTTAATCCATCTTAAGCGTATCAAAAGTATTTAATATTTAATCAAAGGCGATTATTTATTATTGTCTTTCATCATGTTTTTCATTAAATGCACTTCGTCATTTATATCTCTAAGCACTCGACTTAACCGAACTAGCGATTCGTTACTATGATCTTTTGTCGGCAACGAATCCTCTAGGTTAGATAATAACCTTTGTCGGTAATTTCTGTTGGTATTACGTTTAGAAAGCTTATCCATGCTATTTCTCTTTTTATAATTTTTAACGCGCATTGAATATACTCCCTTTTCATCGATTAGCCAATATTTGAGCTAAAAATAGTTGCATGTCCATAAAAAACCATATACTGTACATCCATACAGCATAATAATTTAAGGTTAAGGATTAAAAAATGATAGTAACAAAAAGCTTAAATATTAATGAGTTAACACCATGCAACTTTACTAATAATAAACCACGCACTTGGCTTAATATTCAAAATGCTGATAATGACCAACAACTTTCTCAACTTTATAGAAAGCTTTGTCAGCAACATAAGCACGAAAAAAAATGGATCTTGGTCATAAACCCTGAAGATCATTCATTAGAAAAACTAGCGAGTATTCATGGGATTGACGCATCTAAAATATTAAGAGTTAATATTAGTCAGCAAGCTTTTGATTTAGCGACTATCAATAATGTGTTATCAACAGGAAATTGTTCTGCTGTTATTCTTTCTAATACCACATTAAAAGAAAGTGAAATATCGCAATTAACTTATAGTGCTCAACAAGGTCAAACACAGTGCATTATGTTAAAAAGCAGATTTACCATCCACTAAAAAATTTCAAGGTATGATAAACTTACTATTTTTAACAACATCTTCTTAGTAGTGTTTGTATATGTTATGTCCGTGTGGAACAGGTAAAAAATTTGCAGTTTGTTGCTCAGCAATTATTGAAGGAAAAAAACAAGCAATATCTCCCGAGCAGTTAATGCGCTCTCGTTATAGTGCTTATGCAACGAAAAATGCACAATACCTTTTTGATACCTATGCAAATGCGACACAACAAAGTCAATCTGTGGAAGAAATTAAGCATTGGGCCAACTCATGCCAATGGATCAAATTGAATATTATCAATAGTTCATCAATTAACGATTCGAGCCTTTCTAAAGACTCATCTTTACCAACGGTTGAGTTTGAAGCGTTTTATTTAATTGGCAATAAAATGTACCTGTTAAGAGAAAAGTCACGCTTTACCCTTGAAAATACACTTCATACGGCTAGTAGTTCTAACAATAGTAAGCTAAATAACCAAATGAGATGGGTATACCTTGATGGTAATATTGTTGCTCATAACGAGATTAGCACAATAAAAAGAAACGCTCCCTGCCCTTGTAGTATTAATCAAAACAAAACCGTGAAAAAGAAGTTTAAACATTGTTGTGCAAAACACTAAAATATTGTTAAGAAATGGCTCCGATGATTTAAATTTAACAATCAACAACTAAAAGGCACGAATAAGTGAGTTAACAACACTTAGTTAATCAAAGGTGCTTTTACAATAGAAGATTCAATACCGTCTAACCATCCTTTAACATTATACGTTAATCGTTGCGCAAGATCCGTTACATTAGTGCTATGCTTTTTTTGACAATATAAGGTCGTGTTATTCATGATGTCGGTAGCAATATGCTTTTTATCATCGTAGAAAGATATAGGCTTAGGATTTAACGCATTTTCAAGACGAATGCTGGCAAGTTGACCATCAACAACATTTTGAGCTTGATTAAACTGGGAGAGTTCTTCAATATTTTTAATGCTTAAAGGCGCTTTTTGGGGGAGCTGTAAGTCTTTTCTTAATTGGATTTCTATATCTTGCTCGCATGGCGCCTGTGCAATTGGCAATGAAAATTGACTATGCTCTCTAACATCATCACATAACATTGCTAACATTAATGAAAAGTCTGATCTCCGTTTACTTTGAATGCATTCACCAAGCTTTACACCGAGCTGCAATTCGTTGATCAGAATGTTATTTTCTACTGCTACTTGCACTTATAGATGCTCATTTACATTACCTATACATGCTATCGGCAGATAAAATAAAATAATGAGCATATTTAAAAATTAAATTAATAAACTAACTTAACTGCCTTACTCCTTTTAACATTAAAAGAATAATTGGTGTTTTTAATAAACAACGGGCCAAGTTAAAGTAAATGCCGCTCCGCCTAGCTCACTGTCACCCACTGTAGCACTGCCATGGTGCCATTCCATGATCCTAGCAACGATCGCTAAACCTAAACCAAAACCGCCAGTTTCACGATTTCGACTTTGATCCCCACGTGAAAAAGCATCAAAGATCACTTGTTTAAAATCATCAGAAACGCCCTCTCCATTATCTTCAATACAAATAACACATTCGCGATTGCTTTTTGAAATCACGTTTTCAGATAAAGTGATACGCACTTTACCTCCGCCATATTTTATCGCATTAGTGATAAAGTTATTTAAGGCACGTCCAATAAAGTGTTCGTCATAATCAACGACTAAATGATTAGTATTATTAACAAACTCTATTTCACCGTTAAATTGATTATGACTAGCAATATGGTGCTCGACTAAATAAGAAATTTGAGACGTGGAAATATTTAAATCCGGCTTATCACTATCAAATGCCGCATAAACTAACATTTCATTAATGAGTTCTTCTAGCTCAACAATATCTCCTGTAATTTGATCGATATATTTTGTTTTTTTATCTTGATCATTAGTAGATGCTAACATTTGCAATGCAAATTTAGAGCGCGCTAATGGGGTTCTTAATTCATGTGAAACAGCGCTAGAAAGCTCTTTATGTGCTTCAATTAAACGCTTAATACTACCCGCCATCATATTAAATGACTTCATCATAGAACTCATCATTGTCGATTTAGCACTTGGCGCTCTGCTGGTAAAATCACCTTGACCAAAGTTAGCCGCTGTTTTTTGCAGTTCGTCTAAATCTCTTGATACCGGCCATAGCCATATAAAAATTAACACTCCAAAAACAGCTAATATTAATACTCGTATCAGTGCTTCAACTCTCGGCCTGGTAGGCATTTGTGCAGGTCCTAAATTGATCATCATGTCACTGTCATTTAATTCGTGATGGATTGTAACTTCATCATTATGGTAGCAAACGTGAGTTCTGTCCTTCTTTATGTATTGATGATCAAAGTGCTCTATCGCTTCAAACTCTTTTAAAGGCACTAAACTTAAAGTGAGTTGGTAACGCTCACTCGCTTCTTTAATTATCTCTTCCCATTCCTCTTTAGGGTGTTTTTCAACATAATCACCTACAGCAAGTAGCATTGTTTTATAACCAGTATAAGACTCTATATCTTGTTCTAAATAAGAGCTCCACGCTTCATCTAATAACCATGAAAAGATTATAAAAGTTGTTATAACAATGAAATAAAGACTAAAAAATGAGCGATGAAGCTTCATATAACATGTACCTGAAATGAGAGAAAATTAACGATAGTTAGATTTATTTACCGATGAAACTAAAAAAGACGAAGTATATCTATCAATATATTTCGTCTTTTAACCTTTATTGATTAACTCCATGCATCAGGAACAAATAAATAACCTTGTCCCCAAATGGTTTTTATTCTAAAAGGGGTTTCGTTAGAGTCATGCAATTTTTTACGTAATCTTGAAATTCTAACATCAACACTTCTGTCTAAACCGTCATATTCACGACCAACTACCGCCTTATAGATGTAATCACGGTTCTGAACCTCACCCGCACGGCTAGATAGCAACCAAAGTAAATCAAATTCTTGACTGGTAAGGTCAATTATTTCACCATTTAATACTACTTGTCTTGAGGCTCTATTAATATGTAATTGACCACAATTAACTTCAGCAACTTCTTTACCACCTACAGGTAAATTTCCTCGACGTAATAAGGCATTGATTCTTGCAGATAATACCCTCGGCTCTACTGGTTTAATGACATAATCATCGGCACCAATTTCTAACCCCAATACCTGATCAAAGTCAGTAGCTTTGGCTGTTAACATTAAAACGGGTCCAGAATAAGCTGGGCGTAATTCTTTACATACGGTAAAACCGTCTTTACCTGGCAACATTATATCTAAAATAATAAGATCGGGAGTAAACAACTCTACGCGTTTAGCAACAGTGTCACCTCTAAACTCTTGCTTTACGTGGAAGCCTTCTCCTGTTAAGAATTCAGTGACTAAGTCAGACAGCTGACGATCGTCTTCTACTAATAATATTTTTTTACTGACGAATTAGAATCCGACATAATGATACTCCCTATGTTAAATATGCAAAGGCCAGAGGCGCTTATATTTAATAACATACTTAAACGGTTTAATTAACTGAAATAACAATGTTTATATACTTTAAGCTAGATTAAACAAGTTACAGGACATTAACAATATGATGTACAAGATGCTGTTCAACTTTTACATTATGTAACAAATCACTGTAAGCACATTTAAATAGTAGACTTATTACTGCCTTTGAAACTATTTTTAACTCTACTCTATATGAATTTTCTGCTAGCATTTAGCCAAATTTTTTTAATAGTAAAGACTCTCCATGAAAATCATCTCTTTTAACATAAACGGTTTACGCGCTCGCCTTCATCAATTACAAGCGATTATCGATAAACATCAACCTGATATCATTGGATTGCAAGAAATTAAAGTACATAACGATGCATTCCCTGTTGCCGATGTTGAAGCCATGGGTTACCACGTTTATTTTCATGGACAAAAAGCACATTACGGTGTGGCCATGTTATGTAAGAAGAAACCTGAACATGTACAAATGGGTTTCCCAAGTGATGACGAAGATGCTCAAAAAAGAATGATAATGGTCAGCACGCTTAACGAAAAAGGTGAGAAAATAACTGTACTCAATGGTTATTTTCCTCAAGGTGAAAGTATTCACCACGAAACTAAATACCCTTATAAGCGTCAATTTTATCTTGATTTAATGCAATACCTTAATGAAAACCACAGCCCAGAAGATAATGTGGTGGTTATGGGCGATATTAACATTTCTCCTATCGATTTAGATATTGGCATTGGCGAGCCAAATAAAAAGCGTTGGTTAAAAACAGGTAAATGCAGCTTTCAACCAGAAGAGCGCCAATGGTTAAAAACGTTAATGGATTGGGGATTTACTGATACTTTCAGAGCAGAATTCCCTGACGTTGATGATAAGTTCTCATGGTTTGATTATCGCTCAAAAGGCTTTTTAGATAACCGTGGTTTGAGAATTGATGTGGTGCTAGCGACCCCTTCTTTAGCTCAAAACTGTATTGAAACAGGCATAGATTATGAATTACGCGGTATAGAGAAGCCTTCTGATCATGCGCCAATTTGGTCAACATTTAAGTAATGAACATACAAGATACACAATATCAATGCCCTCTGTGCCAGCAATTATTAGTGTTGGTAGACAAAAGCTTTAGGTGTCAAAACAATCATAGTTTTGATCAAGCTAAGGAGGGCTACGTCAACCTACTACCTGTTCAACATAAACATTCTAAAGATCCTGGCGACAACAAAGCAATGGTTAATGCCCGTCGCGCTTTTTTAACACTGGGGTTTTACCAACCCCTTGTTGATGAAATCACCGGGTTATATAAAGCGTTAAGCCATGAGAATTCAGTCGTTCTTGATGCAGGTTGTGGTGAAGGTTTTTATACCCACCAACACAAGACTGATAAAAATACAGTTTATGGAATTGATATTGCTAAAACTGCAGTAAAAATTGCAGCAAAGCGATATAAAGACTGTTCATTTAGTGTCGGTACCTTATCTAAACTTCCCTTTAATGATAATTATATTGATTGGATGTACTCAGTGTATGCACCGATTTTAGAAGAAGAGTTTAGTCGCGTATTAAAAAAACAAGGTTATTTACTGACAGTCACCCCTGCTGATAATCATTTATTAGAATTAAAGTCACTCATCTATCGTCAAGCAAATAAGCATGACACCCAAAAAGATCCTATTCAAAATTTAGCACTAGTTAAAGAGCAAAGGCTGAATTACAAGATGAACTTTACTCAAGGTGAAGATATTATTAATTTACTATCAATGACACCTTTTGCTTTTAAAACCACACCAGAGTTGTTAGATACGTTAAAAAATAAAACGTCATTTACTTGCCAGGCAGATTTTTTAATTCGTTTATATCAAAAAAATTAGGGACTGTTGATTGTGCGAGTTGAATATTGTTCAAGATAAAAATAAAAAAATTATGCAACGCCCTAGTTTTTTATTGTAATGCTTATTGGTGTGATAGTTTGTTATAGGAAATATTAAGTAATTTAGCTAAATCTAAATAACGAGGCTTACTGACTGATAATTTAATACTGCCACCCTGCTCATTTATTTTAGCAACACCTTCTTTGTACCAAGATGATAAAGAAGGTGGTAAAAACTTATCCGCTTTTAACCCTAACATTACCAAAGCCTGAAGCGGCATGCTTAAAATAAAAATACCATAGGTTAACGCTTGCGGCAAAATGGCAATAGAGCCAAAGTATAACTGCCCAATAACACTTAACAAGGCTACAGTTGGAAAATAGCGATAAACAAAACGGCTTATTTGTATCGCTTTATATTCGGAAAAATATACACTTAACTCAGCTTTTTCAGGCCAAAGCTTCATATATTTTTGACCAAGTTTAATCACTTGAAAAACATTCATACTCATAGATAAGCCTTAACTCACAACAATGAACAACAAGACACGTCGTCTTTAACTGTAAAGATAGCATAAATTTACTCATTTATTTTACTGTTCGAGCACACTATTTTAGATTTTATTATAATAGATCATTATTTATTGTGTTAAATACCGCTATATTGAGTTTATTAACTTATTCAATACAACTTATACAGATATCAATATGCCAAACGATTGTCATCAACAAAATGTACTTGTTATTAACTGTGGTAGCTCATCAGTAAAATTTTCTTTAATCAATCCCAATTCAGGACATTCACTGCTTTTCGCTATAGCTGAACGACTGAACACTGAAAGTGCAGTTCTGAAAATAACACCCCTAACAAATAATCAAAATAAGCCTAACACTGAAATAATACAGTGCATTTCTTCTCCTTATGCTCATAAAGAAGCAATAAACTTGCTAGTTAACTACTTAAGCCAACAACAACTTATTCAGCAGATTCAAGCAATAGGTCATCGTGTGGTACATGGTGGTGAACACTATAGTCAACCAACCTTAATTACCCCAAGTGTCATTAATCGTATTGAAGAATTAAGCCAATTAGCACCTTTACATAACCCTGCTAATGTTGTCGGCATAAAAGCAGCACAGCAAGCCTTTAAATCGCTGCCTCAAGTCGCAATATTTGATACTGCATTTCATCAAACAATGCCAGATAAAGCCTACTTATATGCCATTCCATATAAATTTTATCAAGATAATGGTATTAGACGATACGGATTTCACGGAACCAGCCATTACTATGTTGCAAAAACCACCGCCGAATTAATCAATAAGCCTTTAGAGACGTGCTCTTTTATTAGCGCTCATTTAGGCAATGGCTGTAGTATTACAGCTATTAAAAATGGGCAAAGTGTCGATACAAGCTTAGGATTTACTCCACTTGAAGGGGTCATGATGGGCACTCGCAGTGGTGATATAGACCCCGGAGTTATATTTTATTTAATAGACCAACTCAATTACAGCACAGAAGAAGTTAATCACTTATTGAATAAGCAAAGCGGCCTGTTAGGTGTCTCTGGCATTAGTAACGATTGCCGCAGTTTAGAACAAGCTATGATTGAAAATAACGATAAACAAGCGAAACTTGCGTTAACTATTTTTTGCTACCGAATAGCAAAAACCATCGCATCATTTTCAGCAAGCTTACAACAATTAGATGGTTTAATTTTCACCGGAGGTATTGGCGAAAACTCAAGCTATGTTAGAGCAGAAATATTAAAACAACTCACGTTACTTAACTTTGCAGTGGATGAAGTAAACAATCAAAAAACAAAAGGCGGTCAATCAGGCCCTATTCATCAATCAAATAGTCGATCTTGCTGGGTAATACCTACTAATGAAGAGTGGGTAATTGCCCAGCAAGCTCATCATTTATTAGCTAATCCTGATACGAATGCAATTAATCAAAAATAATAAGGCCAAATTATGTCACATCGAATAATGTTAATTCCCGTAGGGTTTGGCGTTGGGCTCACTAGTGTTTCTATGGGTTTACTACACGCTTGCCAACAAAAAGGGATAAAAGTCGCTCATTTTAAGCCCATTTCTCAGACCACACGCAATGTTATTGCGAACCAAGAGAGTGTGGTAGCAAGCATTAGTTTATCTGAAAACGATAACGCCATCCCTTTAAGTGATATTGAAAAACAAATTGGTGCAGGTTTGCACGATGTTGTCTTAGAAAAAATTGTGGAGAACTTTAATCATTTTGATCAAGGGCAAGATGTAATAATTATTGAAGGTTTAATACCAACAACACGACAACCCTATGCCGGCAGAATTAATCGCGATGTTGCCCAAGCCCTTTCCGCAGATATTGTTCTCGTTGCCGCCCCCGATTATGACACCCCTGAAAATTTTGTAGAACGCATAGAGGTTAGCGCCGACACATATGGCGGAATTAAAAATAAAAGAATGTTAGGTTGCATCATTAATAAACTCAATGCGCCCGACCAAGATAAATATGGCTTACTGCCAGCAGACGATGATATAGAACAAAACTTCGATGCCACTCAGTGGCAATCTCTTACCCTATTTAATAATAAAAATTTTCACTTATTAGGTACGGTTCCTTGGGAGCATGATCTTATTGCCCCACGAGTTATTGATATATGTCACTATTTAAATGCTGATATAATTAATGCAGGCGATATGGCACACAGACGAATAAGAAGTGTCGCTTTTTGTGCCCGAACTGTAGGAAACTTGGTTAGCTATTTAGTGCCTAGTCGCTTAATTGTAACGCCTGGAGATCGTACAGATATCATTATCGCAACCTGCTTATCCGCCTTAAACGGCACAAAAGTGGGTGCATTAATATTAACGAATGGCTTTGTCCCCGACCAACAAGTACTTAATTTATGCCAGCAAGCACTTGATGCCGGTTTACCTGTATTATCTGTTCCTTGGGATACGTGGCAAACTTCTCGACACATCATGAACTTTAATCCAGAAATCCCACAAGATGATGTTCAACGTCACGATAAAGTCAAACAACATGTTGCAGACAATCTCAAGGAGGACTGGTTAGATAAATTGGCAACCAGCTCTAAAGTTATAAATCCTCTTTCCCCACCTGCATTTAGGCATAAATTAACCGAATTGGCTAAGCAAGCCAATAAACTGATCATTTTGCCTGAAGGAACAGATGTAAGAACGATAAAAGCAGCCGCCATTTGCGTTGAAAGGCAAATAGCACGATGCCAATTACTAGGAAATAAAGACGAAATTACTCGAATTGCCGAACAACAAGGAATACAGTTGCCCGAAGGTTTATTAATTACAGACCCTGAAAATATTAGAGAGAATTATGTTAATCCTATGGTTGAGCTTAGAAAGCACAAAGGCTTAACTGATGTAATAGCAATTGAAAGCTTAAAAGATAATGTTACTTTAGCAACAATGATGTTAGCTTTAGGGCAAGTTGACGGCTTAGTATCTGGTGCAGTAAACACAACAGCAAATACCATAAAGCCTGCATTACAGCTTATTAAAACGGCACAAGGCAGCTCTTTAGTTTCCTCTATATTTTTTATGCTGCTACCAGATCAAGTGCTAGTGTATGGTGACTGTGCGATAAACCCTGAGCCTAATGCCGAGCAACTTGCCGATATCGCGATCCAATCTGCTGACTCTGCTAAACGCTTTGGTATTGATCCTAAAGTAGCGATGATAAGTTACAGTACCGGAAGCTCTGGGCGTGGAGCAGATGTTGAGAAAGTAGTTGAAGCAACCAAAATTGCCAAACTTAAACGACCTGACTTGATCATTGATGGTCCACTGCAATACGATGCAGCAATAATGGAAAACGTTGCACGTAAAAAAGCCCCCAATAGCCCTGTTGCAGGTAAAGCAACCGTTTTTATCTTCCCAGATTTAAATACCGGTAATACAACCTATAAAGCGGTTCAACGTTCAGCTGATTTAGTCAGTATTGGTCCAATGCTACAAGGAATGAGGAAACCCGTTAATGATCTCTCTAGAGGAGCATTAGTTGACGATATTATTTATACAATCGCATTAACTGCAATTCAAGCAGAGTCACATCTTTAAGTATCAAAACAACGGTTTATTATAATATAAGCCGTTATTTTAACGATGTTAGACTTGATATAGCTAAACTCATTATTTAATTGTGTTTTATAGAAACAATAAAGTACTCAAAAAACGCACTGCTATTTATACTCATTAAAAACAAACAGTTACTTGCTTACCAATACTTTATCCACAACGATACCCACAGCTATTGTGGATATAATAAATCATCATCCATTGTTATATAACCAACAAATAACACTTATAACATCCAAAAACATTAGCTTGCACACAAAAAACACAAGGAACACTTAAAATCAATACTTTTCTAAATAAATAGCGTTTTAAAAAATATACTCATGTAGAAGATAAAGAAAACATTAAGTAAATTCTTTCCGCTGTCATTCTAGAGTTAATGGTTAATTCTAGGTATAGTAAGAGGATAAATTTCTATTTAAAAGTATGGTCTATGTCTAAGTTAACTTTAAAATTAATTTCAGAAAACTTCTCTATACATAGCTTAGCTGTTAACAGTCAAATTCCTTCAGAGGTTTTCAAGGCACCTATCTATTTTATTGCTAAAACGTTTGAAGAAATCTCAATTGTATTACCTAGTCATTATCAATTGCCAAGCGATGATGTTGAGTCAGGTTGGTCTGCTCTTGAAGTTGTAGGGCCATTAGATTTTTCTCTTACAGGTATTTTGTCAAATATATCATCGGTGCTAGCTGCAGAAAAAATTAGTATTTTTGCTATATCTACTTTTGATACTGATTATATCTTAGTAAAAAATGAAACCGTTAAAGCCGCAATTTCAGCATTACGCTTGAATCACTATCAAGTAATAACTGCATAGTTTTATTCTCAATTTAAATACGACAAATTATAAAAAGTAAGGAAAAACATGATCACTCTTTATGGTATTAATAACTGCGACACCGTAAAAAAAGCTCAGAAATGGTTACAGCAACAAAACATAGAATACACATTTCATGATTTCAAAAAGCAAGGACTATCAGCAAATTTATTAACTGAGTTAGTCGAGCAAAGTGAATGGTCTGTTCTTTTAAACAAGCGCAGCACCACGTTTCGTCAGTTACCCGATGAAATTAAAAACAACTTAACCGATGACAATATGTTTAATGCCGCTCTCGAACAACCAACATTGCTTAAAAGACCATTACTTCAACTTAATAACCAACTACATTTAGGGTTTAAAGACAGTCAATATCAGGAGTTATTTTAAGTGAATAACTTTAATAACACGCAATACCTTAAATCAGCCGAGCTTGATGTTATTGAACTGGCGTGCGAATTAATATCTCGCCCTTCTATTACCCCCAAAGATGAAGGCTGCCAAGAACTAATCGCACAAATTTTATCTCAATCAGACTTTAATCATGAAAGCATGGTATTTGAAGACACAACAAACTTGTGGTCCAGACGTGGGCATCAAGCACCCGTGTTTTGTTTTGCTGGTCATACCGATGTTGTACCGCCAGGCGATTTAGCTCAATGGTTTACCCCGCCATTTGACCCAACGATTCATAATGGTAAATTATTCGGTCGCGGTGCAGCAGATATGAAAGGCTCATTAGCGGCAATGTTGGTAGCAACGTCGAGGTTTGTTAAAGATTATCCCGATCATAAAGGATCTATCGCGTATTTAATTACCAGTGATGAAGAAGGCCCCTTTATTAATGGCACCACAAGAGTCATTGACGCCTTAGAAGCACGCAATGAAAAAATCACCTACTGTATTGTTGGCGAACCCTCAAGTAGCAACGCTGTTGGTGATGTAATTAAAAATGGCCGTCGAGGCTCTATCTCAGGTGATTTAATAGTTAAGGGAAAACAAGGACATGTCGCTTACCCTGAACATGTTGTCAACCCTATCCATCAAGCAATGCCTGCGTTAAGTGAGCTTAGCCAAGTTCATTGGGACAATGGAAACGCATTTTTTCCTCCAACAAGCTTTCAATTATCTAATATTAACTCAGGCACTGGCGCAACAAATGTTGTTCCTGGGCAGTTAACAGCGCAGTTTAACTTGCGATTTAGCACCGAATTAACCAATGAAATTATCGTCAATAAAGTGACTGACTTACTCGACAAACACCAACTCGATTATCAGTTAACTTGGACTTTTAATGGTAAACCTTTCATCACAGAGCCAGGGAAGTTTTTAAACGCTGTCAGCCAAGCTGTTATTGATACCATGGGAGTAGCTCCTGAAATTTCCACATCCGGCGGTACCTCTGATGGTCGATTTATCGCACCAACAGGCGCAGAGGTTATAGAACTAGGTCCATGTAATAGCACCATTCATCAAATTAATGAATGTGTTGGTTGTGACGAACTTATTAAACTCGTTGATATTTACTACAAAAGCCTTGTAAAGGTTTTATGCTAGGATTAATAAACGATGCTTAATAATGTTGATAACCAACTAACTCACAAACAACTAGTCGGCATGAACAGCAGCCATATACATTGGTATACCCCAAAAATGGGAGTGCACCAAAAGATGTATCATGCCTTTGAAAAAATGCAAGCAGCAGCAAAACAAGATCAAATAGATTTGCAAATTGCTAGCGGCTTTAGAAGCTTTGAGCGTCAGTTACAGCTTTGGAATAATAAATTCACTGCTAAGACTCCTATTAAAAATATTGCAGGCAAAACTGTCGAAATTAATAATTTGACTGAACAAGAGAAAATTCATGCTATTTTAACTTATTCTGCTTTACCGGGTGCGAGTCGTCATCACTGGGGAACAGATATTGATGTCTATGCCCCTAACCTCTTACCTAACAATGCTCAGCTACAATTAGAGCCTTGGGAATATGAACCAACCGGCCCTATGGGGTTATTAAGTCATTGGTTAGAGAAAAATTGCCACAACTTTGATTTTTACTTTCCCTATGATCGCTATCGAGGCGGTATAGCACATGAGCCTTGGCACATGTCGTATGCACCATTAGCTGATAATTTTGAGCAGCAATTGACTGTCGAAATTTTAATTAAGGTTTTACATTCATCAGAAGTTGCAGGGAAAAGTGCTATTATTGAAAATATTGATGGCATTTATCATAACTTCATTAACAACATTAATAAGCGGTAACGAGATCATTATGGATAACTGGTTAACTATTACAATTATTGTTATTGTTTGTGCGATATTCATTGGTAATTTAAGCACTTTTCAAAAAAATGCAAAAACACCATTACGTAAAAAAGGCCTAAATGATTTAAAAGAAACTCTCCCGAGAAATCATAAAAAAGATCATAAAATGGCAACTATAAAAACAAAAAACTCCGATTAACGGAGTTTTTTTTAATTACTAGCTTTTATTAAATGGCTTTAATAAATATCTCTAAATGACAATCCTGGCTCCATCACCGGAAAGATTCGCTCTAATGTCTCGGCAGGAACAACATTTCCATCAGCATCATAAATCGTCACAGCAGTTTGGTTTGCTATTTTGGTTAACTTTATTTGATATTTAGCATCAGCTATATCAACTACAGGTGGCTCGTCGCCCCAAATAGAGTCCCAAATGCCAATATCAGGACGTGTAAAATCAACATAATATATTTTTTCAGATTCATTTAAATCACTGATAACAAAACCGTGTTTTTCAAAGAAAACAGGCATATTAGTCCACAGGTAGTCAGCTTCCATCTCTACGATATAAGCTGGCTCTTCTTCAGGGTTTTCACCAATAGCGACCATTTGCTTATTCGCTCTCATTAAACGAATTTCTCTTTGCTCTAAGCGATACATATAATCAACTTGCGCAATAATCTCATTGATCATCGCCATTTCTTGGCGTTGTTTATCAATAGGATCTATCTTCGTCTCGCCGGTAACATTGTCTTTGAACTCAATCAATGACACTTGCAGTGATACACTACGACCATGAGGTTTAGTCACTAAAGTATATTTAAATCGTGAGCTTTTTGACAATTCGATGCTTTTAAAAAGCCAACCGGTTTCTGCTTCTTCATGAAACCAACCCGACTCATAGGTTGTAGTTTCACCTGCGACAGGCGTTAACTCAACATTGGCAGCTGACAAATCGTTTTCTAAAGCGGTTTGTATAAACTCAAGCATGCCTTTAGTTTCTAACACTTGATCAAACCAAATAATTGACTCTTCAGAATCAGCAATAACACGAGAAGAAGCTGCAACAGGTAATACTAAAGAAGGCGCTCTTACATCTACCGCTTTTCCTACAGGTCCATTGTGATTAATATCATTGGAAACTTGAAAATCACGGTGCTCTTTAGGCTTATCCATATTTTGAGGAATAACTAATGGTTTTGCTTCTGGTGTTTGTGCGTATTTAAAATCGCCTACGGCACGCTTGTTATCAACATTGCTACTACATGCCGAAACGGTTAAAGCTAATAAAGAGAAAACTGCTATACAACGACTCATCGTTACTCCTGAAAATAGAAATCTAAATCTATACCTATTTACTAAATTTATTAGCGATGAGCTAAAATAAACCCGTAAATATTCGCAACTTTGATAAGCACAAAGTGACTTAGTTCCAAAAAGTTTTAATTGGTAACTATTTAACACATTTAAATAGGTAAAAAATTAATTAGAGGGACCACTAATTTTATTGCGCTCCATGGTACTTGCCTGTATTTACAAACACAAGAAGTCAATGAGCTTTTATTGACTTTTTCGCTAAAATTACAACCAACATAGTTAATTGAGCATTTCTTTTTTGAGCAAAGAAGGTACAATAGCGCGTCAAAAATTCACATAGGACATTTAATGTCACAATATTTAGTATTAACTGCTATGGGAGCTGACAGAACAGGGAGTGTTAGTGAGTTAACTAAATTAGCAAGTGAGTGTGGTTGTAATATAACAGACAGCAGAATGGCTGTTTTTGGATTAGAGTTTACATTTATCATGTTGCTTAAAGGTGATGCCAAAGCCATTAATCAAATTGAAGCTAAACTTCCTGCTATCGCTGTAGAGTTAGAGCTCATCACTATGATGAAGCGTACCTCTGGTTATAAATCACAAGAATTAACCCATCATTATCAAGCAGAATATGCGGGTATTGACCAACCGGGGTTACTAAAAGCAACGACTGCTTTTTTTGCAAACCGAAGTATTGATATTTCATCTTTGAAATCAGATATTAACCAAAATAATAATACCATGACAGCGAATGTATTGTTTTCACTCACCAAAAATACCAGTATTGATGAGTTAGAAAATGAATTTTTAGCGTTGTGCGAACAAATAGGTGTGCAAGGTTGCATTAAAAATGCAGACTCAAATTTATTATAAAAAAAGGAGTAACTATGAACACTTTAACTGTAGGTGATGAAGCACCACTTTTTACTTTACTTGATGAAAATAACCACTCGATTGCCCTGACTGACTTTATCGGTAAAAAACAAGTGTTAGTATATTTTTACCCTAAAGCTATGACACCGGGTTGTACGGTGCAAGCTCAAGGTTTACGTGATAGTAAATCAGAACTTGAAGCTGCTAATACCGTGGTTTTTGGTATTAGTCCTGATGAACCTAAACGCTTAGCTAAATTTTGCCAACGTGATGAATTAAATTTTACTTTACTATCAGACGTTGATCATAAAGTTGCCGACGCATTTGGTGTTTGGGGCTTGAAAAAATTTATGGGAAAAGAATACGATGGCATTCATCGTTTAAGCTTTTTAATTGGCTTAGACGGAAAAATCGCACATGTTTTCAATAAATTTAAAACCAAAGATCATCACGAAGTTGTTTTAGCTACCTTACAAGGCTAAATACAAGCAACCGATAATAAAAAACCACGAAGTATCGTGGTTTTTTATTCTTTAAATTATATTATTTATTTCATTACAATAGAGTGTTTTTAAATCACTTCTTCTAGCTGAGTAGACGACCACGCATTAAGTACTGCTTTAACAAGTGTCGCTAATGGAATCGCAAAGAATACGCCCCAAAATCCCCAAAGACCGCCAAATAATATAACCGCAACAATAATGGTAACTGGATGAAGGTTCACCGCCTCAGAAAATAATAAAGGTACTAATAAATTACCATCAAGTGCCTGAATAATACCGTAAGCAAGCATCACATATCCAAACTCACTCGTAGCTCCCCATTGAAACAGCGCCACAAGAACCACAGGAATAGTTACAATAGTTGCTCCCACATAAGGCACAAGTACAGATAGCCCGACTAATACGCCTAACAGCACAGCATAATTAAGGCCAAGAATTACAAAAGCGATGGTTGACGCTATACCAATCACTAATATTTCTATGAGTTTTCCGCGGATATAGTTCAGTATTTGCTGATACATTTCATTACTCACCTGAACAGCCATTCTGCGTTCATTAGGCAAGTATTGCTTAAAACTCTCAAGTAAATCTTTTTTATCTTTCAAAAAGAAAAACACCATTAAAGGCACAAGAATAAAGTAAATCATTAGCGCAACAAGATCGGAAATAGAGTTTAAGGAAGCTTGTAAAATAACTTGTCCCCACTCGATAATTTTATCGTTAACTAATTCGATAAATGTTTCAATTTGCTCAGCTTTTATTAACTCAGGGTATTGCTTAGGAAGTGTTAATAAATAAGACTTCCCTTCGGTAATCATATGCGGAATTTCTTGTAATAAACTACTGCTTTGTCGCCACACGATAGGAAACAGTCCCAAGATAGCGATAAGGGAAAGTCCAATAAAAGCACTAACAACCACGACAACAGAACTTAACCTAGAAAAGCCAACATGAATGAGTCTGTTTACCGGTAGGTCTAATAAAAAAGCAATAGCGACAGCAACAAATACTGGCATTAGCAAGTCGCTAAACAAATAAACAAATAAAACTGAACAAACTAAAATAAACACTAGCGTAACCGCATGAGGATCTGAAAACTTCCTCTGATACCATTGGCTAAAATATTTGACCATACAATTAACTTACCTATTCTTTAATGAACACATGGAATACAAAACGTATTAACTTTCTATTTGTACTTGTAAAACATTTGAATTAATCACTTTTTCAGTAAACAAGTACCCTTGTTTTTTTAACAATTTAGGAATGTCTGTAATTGACCCTTTATCACTAATTTGAATAATACAAGTATCGCCACGCTTCATTTTTTTTAAAATAACGCGCATTTTCACTAACGGCAATGGACACTTTTCTTTCGTTGCATCATATTCATATAACATAACAAAAACTTTGAAAATAACTTTTGTTTAATTATCTATTTTGCGACAATTGATTACAATCAATACATCGCTTATTTTTATAAATCTTTTATGATAACTAATAATTGGGTCGTAAACATTAAGGAAA
Organism: Colwellia sp. SU-HH01217; assembly: GCF_057543495.1. Taxonomy (NCBI): domain Bacteria; kingdom Pseudomonadati; phylum Pseudomonadota; class Gammaproteobacteria; order Alteromonadales; family Colwelliaceae; genus Colwellia; species Colwellia sp. SU-HH01217. Next base: position 48,316 of record NZ_BAAJLX010000005.1, read on the forward strand.
TCATTCATCTATGAACAATTTACCTGACACCCCATCACTAAAAGAGATAACCGCGTTAAAAAAGAAAATTACCTGGGGTGATGTGCCGGCAATCTATCATATGGTTTCATCATCTATTGGCGATCTTGATGGTATTTTAACTCATGGCTTTGACAGTGCTTATAAACGTTTGCTCAATAAAAGCACCTGGAACCTTGATTTACTTGATGGATATAAAGATACGCAAGGTAATATTCACGTCAAAAATAAAGCACAACTGATTTTACGCCATAATTATAGTGATATGGGCTATGAACTGCATTGCTACCCTATTATCAATGGTGAAGTAATCTCTAGAACCGTAAAAGACGACGCCCGATGTCCCTTTCTTTGTTGGTACCCTGAAAGCATGCAGATGTTATTTCGCATAAATAGCTTTGTTGCCTTTAGTATTTTTGCCTTCCAAAGTGGTGACGAAGCAGATATGCAGCTCATCAAACACGCTTATGTACGCGTTGAAAATTTAATTGATATTCTTAGGGAATCTTTTGATATTATTGACGTCAAAGGAAGGAACATTGCTGAGTTTTATCAAGAAATTAATAACCGTCAAGGCAATATACTCTCTGCAGACTCTCTTAATCACCCATCAGAATAATTGGATCAAACTTGTTTAAACTAAAACCTTTAATTTTAGCGACAACCTTAACGTCTATGCTACTTTCTCCCATGTCACTAGCATCTAAAAGCAATAAAAATAAACTCCCTGAAATTGGTGCAGCGGGCTTTAGTATTTTGTCCATTGATAAAGAACGTTTAATTGGCGTTGCTATGATGAAACAACTTAGAGCTTCGCAACCGCTGATAAACGACCCCGTACTTATTGAGTATATCAACCACTTAGGTAATCAGTTAGTCAAAAATGCCCAAGATGTTAATTACGGTTTCGAATTCTTTTTAATCCGCAATCAAGAACTTAACGCTTTTGCTTTTTTTGGCGGTCATGTTGGTATTCACAGTGGCTTAATTACCGAAGCTGATACTGAAAGTGAACTAGCTTCTGTTATTGCCCATGAAATATCTCACGTTACTCAGCGACACCTTGCGAGACGCCTTGAAAGTCAAAGCCAAACGCAAGCCCTGTCAATGGCGGGATTAGTATCAGGCATATTACTCACTTTAGTAAACCCAACAGTGGGTATGGCAACATTAATGGGCAGCATGGCATTGACACAACAAGCTAGCATCAATTATACCCGTGGTAATGAAAAAGAAGCCGATCGTGTTGGCATTGCTCTGCTGTCTAGCAGCGGATTTGACCCACAAGGTGCGCCTGACTTTTTTGCTAAAATGTCTGAAAAATACCGTTATAGAAGCACGCCACCTGCGATGCTATTAACACACCCTATTCCAGCTTCTCGAATAACTGATGCTAGACAAAGAGCTCATAGCTTACCAGCGCGTACCATTCCGCCAAGCTTAAGTTTTGAATTAGCAAAAGCCAGAATTATTGCTCGGTATGAGTCTAATCCCAAAAGCAATATTACACGTTATAAACAACAACTTTATAAAAAAACTTATGCTTTAAAAGCAGGTGCTGAATATGGGCTTGCATTGTCTTATTTTGAAAATAAACAATATCAAGAAGCTAAAAGTATACTTGAGCCATTATTTGCTCAAGACCCACACAACTTGTTTTATGCTGATGTTTTAAGCGATGTATATATCGGCCTTAAACAGTTTGACAAAGGGGTTGAAATGCTTAGTCGTCTAGACTTATTCATGCCTTACAATCAGGTAGTCACACTCAATTACGCCAGTGTATTACAAGCGGCAGAGCAATATGATAAAGCAACGCAAATGCTACAAGACTTTCTCATTAAAAAACCAGGAAACTTTATTGCATACGACATATTAACCGAACTTTATAAAAAACAAGGTGACATGGCATTAATGCATACCAGTAAAGCTGAGTTACTGGCATTATTAGGCGCATATTCTCCTGCTATTGATGAATTGCACACAGGATTTAATTTTGCAAAAGAAAATCCATTACTCAAGAAAAGAATCAAGGCTAGAATATTACAATTTCAAGCAGAAGAAGATAAACTTAAACGCTTGTAGCATCTACTTCAAAATTAATTGTTTTAATAATTTTATCATTCAAATTTATCACCACTAAAAGAGATACTCATGTTAACTATTTACCATAATCCTCGCTGTTCAAAAAGCAGACAAACACTACAACTTATTGAACAAGCTAATAAAGAAGTAACAATTGTTGAATATTTAAAAACGCCGTTAGATGTAAGCCAAATTAAACAATTATTATCTCTATTAAATGTTTCGCCCATTGATATGATGCGGACCAAAGAAGAAACATTTAAAGCGCTCAGCCTTAAACAAGCCAATGATGAGCAGTTAATTCTAGCTATGGCAGCTCACCCTAAGCTAATTGAACGCCCAATTGTTACCAACGATACAGCGGCAATTATTGGTAGACCTCCTGAAAATGTTTTAACAATACTATAAACCTTGTTTTATTAATATTTTACAAAGAGCTAAATGAGTCAATGAGTAAAAAACAAAGAATATCGACCCCTAACTTAAAAAAACTCACATTAATCAGTTACTTTTCTTTACTGATTTTTATGCCGTTATGGCTACTTGTGTTAAATCCTAGTAGTGGTCTTTCTCCTGCATTATCGGTAGCCATGTTTACACTGCCGTTGTTATTTCCATTAAAAGGATTAGTACAAGGCAACCCGTATACTTATGCATGGTCTAGCTTTATTGTAATGATATATTTTCTTCACAGCTTAACGACATTGTGGGTATCGCCTGAAGACTTTATTTGGGCATCTATCGAATTAGTCTTAGCAACAGTGATGTTTTTAGCTGGCACCTATTATGCGAAATATAAAGGCCAAGAACTTGGTTTAAGTATTAGAAAGAAAAAAGAAGAGCAAGAATAAGCCCTGTTAACAATCTAAATTGTTATTGAGCTAAAATATCTTTAATAAATGGAATGGTGATTTTTCGTTGTTCTCGTATTGAAGCTTTATCTAATACATCAAGTGATTGAATTAAACTGCTCATATCACGACTTAAACGATTAAATAAAAATTTCACGACATCGTCAGACAAATGCAAACCACGTTGTTGCGCTCTAAATTGTAGCGCAACTACTTTTTCTTCATCATTCAAAAGTTTAACTTGCTCTACAAAGCCCCAACTTAACCGTGAAACTAAATCAGGTAAAGAGATCCCTAATTGGGTTGTACTCTGATTACCCGTAATAATCAGTAACTTATTTTGCTCAACAAGCCGATTATATAAGTCGAAAATAGCTTGTTGCCATTGTTTGTTGCCAGCAATAACATCTATATCATCTAAACACACTAAGTCGATATGCTCTAAGCCATCAAGCACTTCAACGGATAAATCTTTTAGTTCAGTAAACGATAAACACAAAGACGTTTTATTTAGTGTTTCTGCGTAAGCACTGCTGGCATGTAATAAATGAGATTTACCCACCCCATTAACACCAAACAAATAAAAACAATTTGAAGCATTAACGGCTGAAGCACATCCTTTCACAAATTGCTTAAGCTGATCGACAATGGTTTGGTTAGTAGTCGATTGATAACTCTCAAATGTTTCATCATCAGGCAACTGCACCGACAATGCTAATTGAGCAACCTTGCTCATGGTTTTCCCCAATAAAACACAGGCACAGCATCTTGAATAATTTCACCAAGTGGGTCGACGTATTGCTTTAGTTTATTATCTAACTTTAATGACGATAATAAAGCCGCTTTTGATCCTAATAAGTTCAGATTAAAACGACGATTATTGCCTTGTGCACTCACTAAGGTGATTGCATTAACCGAGGAAAGATCTTCTAAAAACTGCACAAGTTCAACATAAGCTTGCATTGAATCAATATTTGCCACATCAATTAACATCTCATTGTCGGTATTGGACGACAGCGCATATCCCTGATAAATAGCATCAGTAATATCCTCTAATGCTTGCGTTAACATTCCATCACTGCTTGAGCCTTGATATTGTTTTTTCGACGATTTAAGTACACTAGAGTTAAACAATGTCCAATCTAAGACATATTTTTCTGTGTTATTTTGCGTATCACAAAGGGGTTGGCAATCATCCAAAATATCGCCGTCTGCCAGCAAACTACTATTTGAAATGCGTACAACAACAATAATATCTGCACCATAGCGCTCAGACGCATCACTCACCGGAGACACAAACCTCCCCCACACATCGGTTTTAGAAAGCGTGGTCGAGTCAGTAAAGTCCATTAATGGCATAATTACAGGCAAACCACGCTCTTTAGCCACTTTATTAACAATAAATGGATAATTTGAGTGGCTCGATTCAGACAATATTTTGCGAGATAATCTATCTTCTTCGATGACCCATAATATGACTTGAGGTCTCAAACTGCCCCATAAAGGTAATTCGGCTTCTTGAAGCAAGGCATTAATTTTATCTTCATCAAAGCTTGCTTGTAATAACAAGACATTCTCATTTTGCTTTATTTTGTTAGATTGAGATAACGGAAGTTGTTTAATATTTTCACGAGAATAACTAAATTGAGTCACGTATAGACGATGGTTATTTACAGCTTTTCTCACCGTGCTATTAGTTAATACACTCTCTTGCCCACCTACTTTCACCAACACTGCTTGCATTGCTTTTTTTAACGCATTGTTTCGCTTCGCTGATGATTGAGAGGCTACAGGTACTTTTGCTTGATATAAGTCATTAACTTCAACGGCATTAATAGATGTTGATAAAGATAAAATAAAGAAACTACAAACAATAAAACAGGTTTTAATCATAGTTAATAAAAACAAGCCGAATAATCAATTTCATAGCCGTGATGTTACTTGTTTTTAACCCAGATTAAAAATAATTTCTTATAAAGATTTTATCCTTGGCTCAGCGCTGTTAGAATACGCACCTTTAAATACTGTCGGTAATTTTTGAGGTTTCCCGTGAGCGAACAAAAACAGTCCTTAAGCTATAAAGACGCTGGTGTTGATATTGATGCTGGTAATGCCCTTGTTGAAAACATTAAAGGTGCAGTAAAACGCACAACTCGTCCCGAAGTAATGGGTGGCTTAGGTGGTTTTGGCTCTGTATGCCAACTACCAACTGGTTATAAAGAGCCAGTTTTAGTAGCAGGTACTGATGGTGTAGGTACTAAATTGCGCTTAGCTATCGATTTAGCAAAACATGATACCGTTGGTATTGACTTGGTTGCGATGTGCGTTAACGATTTAATCGTTCAAGGTGCTGAACCATTATTCTTCCTTGACTATTATGCAACAGCTAAACTTGACGTTGATGTTGCTTCAGCGGTTGTTGAAGGCATTGCTGAAGGTTGTGTACGTTCTGGTTGTGCATTAGTAGGCGGCGAAACAGCTGAAATGCCAGGAATGTATCACAAAGGCGATTATGATATTGCAGGCTTTTGTGTAGGTGTTGCTGAAAAATCACGTTTACTTGACGGTAGTGAAGTAACCGCTGGTGATCAACTTATTGCTTTAGGTTCATCTGGTCCTCATTCAAACGGTTATTCTTTAATTCGTAAAGTACTAGAAGTAAATAGCACAGATACCAATGAATTGCTTAATGGTAAAAGCATTGGCGATCATTTAATTGAACCAACAAAAATTTACGTGAAATCAACATTAGCTTTACTTAAAGAGATTAATGTTCATGCACTATGTCACATTACCGGTGGTGGTTTTTGGGAAAATATTCCTCGTGTTTTACCTGAAGGCGCTAAAGCCGTTATTGATGGTAGCTCTTGGCAATGGCCTGAAATTTTCAACTGGTTACAAGAAAAAGGCAACATTACCACCCACGAAATGTACCGTACATTTAACTGTGGTGTAGGCATGGTTATCGCTGTACCTGCAGATAAACTTGAGCAAAGCATTGAACTGTTAAAAGCTAATGGTGAAGATGCTTGGCATATTGGCGCTATCGATAATGCGCAAGACAATGAAGAACAAGTTATCATTAATAATACAGTTGGAGCTTAGTTAAGCAATGCCAGAACTTCTTGCAAAACCTTGTAGAATTATTGTTTTAATTTCTGGTGGCGGAACGAATTTGCAGGCAATTATCGATGCCTGCAAACAAAAAAACTTTCCCGCTGAAATTGTTGGTGTCCTTTCTAATAAGGCCGATGCTTACGGGCTAACTCGTGCAAGTGAAGCCAATATTGAAACCATAGCCTTATCTCATAAAGCCTTTGATTCAAGAGAAAGCTACGATAAAGCGATGATGGCTGAAATAGATCAATTAGCCCCTGACCTTATCGTTTTAGCTGGCTTCATGCGTATTTTAACCGCAGATTTTGTCAGTCACTACCAAGGAAAATTACTCAATATTCATCCTTCATTATTACCTAAGTATCAAGGCTTGAATACCCATCAACGTGCTATTGATGCAGGTGATAATGTTCATGGCGTAAGTGTTCATTTTGTTACTGAAGAACTCGACGGCGGTCCAGTAATATTACAAGCAAAAGTGCCTGTTTTCCCTGAAGATTCCGCCGATGACTTAGCAAAACGTGTGCATGAGCAAGAGCATCGAATTTACCCATTAGTGGTTAAATGGTTTGCTTTAAAACGCTTAACAATGAACAATGAAAAAGCAGTACTAGATGGTAACAATTTACCGCTTGACGGTTATGCCAATGAAGAAGAATATAACTAATACTTAGTCTGAGTAATAATTCGTATTTTAGATAAAACAAGAGAATAGCAATGATTAATACCTTTAACCGTTTTACTTTATTAACTTGTTTTATCGCTCCTTTGTCATTAGCTCAAAGCCAAGAAATCGCTTCAGATACACCAGTTCAACCTTTTACTTCTACTTACAGCGTCATTCATAAATCAGATCCGGTGGGTACTGCCACTCGCCAACTTAAAAAACTAGCCGATGGTACCTTCGAGTACAGTTACCATAATCATATTGAGTGGTTAATATTTTCTGACGATCGACGGGAAACTTCAATTTTAACGGTTGATAACAATAAAGTTACCCCTTTAAGCTATCAGTATAATCGTTCAGGGACAGGTCGAGATAAGTTATATCACTGGACTTACAACCATACAGCGTCAACTGCTAAGAATATAAAAGATGAACGCACAATAAATGTTGATTTTACTAACGGTCTACAAGACAAGTTAAGCTACCATTTACAAAACAGAATCAACTTAATTAACGCCTATAAAGCACATACTGCTAATGAAACAGCAAAATTAGATAAGCAAACAACATTTACTTATCCCGTCATCAGTACCTCTGGCTCAATTAAAGATTATGTTTACCAGTATGATGGTGAAGAAGAGATTATTCTGCCTTACGGTTTAGTTAAAACCGTAAAATTTAAGCGTGAGGTACTCGATAAAAAAAGAGTGACCTATGCTTGGTTTGCACCAGAGCTCGACTTTTTACTAGTAAAACTTTATCAAGTGAAAGCCGGTGTTGAGCAATTTGAAGCTCAACTTACCTCAGTGACTATTGATAACAACTCAACGGTAAAATAACACACTCTACTTAGCGACTTTCTTGGCCACCAGTTGCAACAGACTCACCTAAACAAAACAAATGCCATTGCCCTGCTTCCATTTTATGCCAAGCTTCATTATCTGTTAGTGGACGTGTGGCGATAATAGTAACAACATCATTTAAAGTAGTGACTTCTTTAAAGTTAACCTGCATTTCAGCATCAATTAAATTTGCACTCCCAAAAGGTGCACGTCGGGTTATCCAATGTAAGTTATTAGAACAAAAAACAAATAAGCTTTCCCCGTCGGTTAACGTTAAATTAAAAACGCCTAAGTGATTAATTTTTTTACTGAGCTGAGCAACAAAAGCAAATAACACTTCTTTTTCAGGCTCTTTTTCAGCAAATTCCCCATGTATTTGATCTAATATCCAACAAAATGCATGTTCACTGTCTGTACTGCCAATAGGTAAATGCAGCTTAATAGGAAGTTCATCTTTGAAGTTTTTTAACTGTCCGTTATGTGCGTAAGTCCAATTTTTTCCCCACATTTGGCGAATAAAAGGATGAGTATTTTCTAAACACACTGCGCCAGAATTAGCTTGGCGAATATGGCAAATTACCGCTTCGCTTTTAATAGGATACTCTGTAACCAAGTGCGCAATAGGTGAATGTGCACTGGGCATAGGATCTTTAAAACTTCTACACCCCTTTCCTTCATAAAAAGTAATTCCCCAGCCATCTTTATGAGGACCAGTATTGCCACCTCTTTGCATTAATCCACTAAAGCTAAAACAAATATCGGTTGGCACATTAGCGCTCATTGCCAGGAGTTCACACATAAAAACATCTCTAAAAAAGTATTATCGATAAAAATACACAGTTAAAACGAATAAATAATTATATACTTAAAACGAACGTAAATACTGTTTGATCATAAAAGGTTTACAAATTAAGCTATTCAAACAGACCATCAACAAGGAATATTATGGATTTTTTCACCTGGTTAATTTGTGCCTTCGCATTATGCTGGTTCATGTCTTATCACAAAGCGTCTTTATCAACTTTCACTTTTTCGTTTATTGCCCTACTTGCTATTGGTAGCTTTGCAAATGCTATTTCTATTATTAGCTGGATAGTGTTCGCACTAATCGCTTTACCCCTCAATGTAAGTGAGTTTAGAAAGCAAAAAATAAGTAAACCGCTTCTATCACTTTTTAAAAGTATTATGCCGCAAATGTCATCAACCGAACAAGAAGCACTTGATGCGGGAACGACTTGGTTTGATGCTGATTTATTTAGAGGAACACCTGATTGGAAAAAGCTTCATACTTTCCCTAAACCACGATTAAGTTCAGAAGAGCAAGCCTTTTTAAATGGACCTGTGGAAGAACTTTGTAGCATGATTAATGATTGGGAAATTACCCATGAAATGGCAGATCTCCCTCCACAAGTATGGCAATTTTTAAAAGATCATAAATTTTTTGCCATGATCATCAAAAAACAATACGGTGGTCTAGAATTTTGTGCCTATGCCCAGTCTCGTGTATTACAGAAATTAACAGGGGTGAGTAGTACCTTAGCAAGTACCGTAGGCGTACCTAACTCTTTAGGCCCTGGTGAGTTATTACAACATTACGGCACTAAAGAACAACAAGATTATTATTTACCCCGTTTAGCACAAGGTGAAGAAATTCCATGTTTTGCGTTAACAAGTCCTGAAGCGGGCTCAGATGCTGGCGCTATTCCAGATACGGGTATCGTTTGTAAAGGCGAGTTTGAAGGTGAAGAAGTTCTTGGCATGATGCTGAACTGGGATAAACGCTATATCACATTAGCGCCCATCGCTACGGTGCTAGGGTTAGCGTTTAAACTACATGATCCTGATAAATTATTAGGTGATAAAAGTGATTTAGGCATTACTTGTGCCCTTATACCTACTACCCTCGAAGGTATTGCCATAGGTCGACGCCATTTTCCGTTAAACATAGCTTTTCAAAATGGTCCAACCCAAGGTAAAGATGTATTCGTTCCACTATCGTTCATTATTGGCGGCGCTGAAATGGCAGGCCAAGGCTGGCGTATGTTGGTTGAGTGCTTGTCTGTCGGTCGTGCTATAACACTTCCTTCAAACAGTGCAGGAGGTGTTAAATCACTTGCATTAGCGACAGGTGCATACAGTAGAATTCGTAGGCAGTTTAAGTTGCCCATTGGTAAAATGGAAGGTATTGAAGAGCCTTTAGCGCGAATCGGCGGTAATGCCTACTTAATGGATGCCGTGACAACCATGTCTACAGGTGCAATCGATTTAGGCGAAAAACCATCTGTCATTTCTGCAATAGCTAAATACCATTTAACCGAAAAAATGCGCTCATCTGTAATAGATGCTATGGATATTCATGGCGGAAAAGGGGTTTGCATGGGGCCGAGTAATTATTTAGCCCGGTCCTATCAAGGGGCGCCTATTGCGATTACCGTTGAAGGCGCTAATATTTTAACCCGCAGTATGATTATTTATGGTCAAGGTGCGATAAGATGCCACCCTTATGTGCTAGCTGAATTACAAGCAGGAAACAATGAAGATGAAAAAAAAGGGCTTATTGACTTTGATCATGCACTTTTTGGCCATATTGGATTTGCTACCAGTAATATTATGCGTTCATTATGGTTTTCTTTAACTGGTGCTAAATTATTATCAACTCCTTTTAATGATGCTAGTCGTAAATACTATCAACAATTAACACGTTTTAGCTCTAATTTAGCCATGTTGTCCGATGTTGCAATGTTGACCCTAGGTGGTGATTTAAAACGTAAAGAGCGCTTGTCAGCCCGGTTAGGTGATGTGCTCAGCTATTTGTATTTAAGCGCCGCAACCTTAAAGCGATACAATGACGATGGCAGACCCGTTGAAGATTTGCCATTAATGCAATGGGCGCTTGAGGACTCTTTATACAAAGCACAACAAGCAATAGATGAGCTAATTAGTAACTTCCCTAATAAGTTTGTTGCCGCTAGTCTCAGGTTAATTATTTTACCTTTTGGCTGCCAATTGAATAAACCTGCAGACTCACTTGATCAACAAGTCGCTAAACTATTACAAAAGCCTAATAATGCGCGTACTCGTTTAGGTGAAGGTCAATATTTAACCGCTAATAAAAATAATCCGCTAGGCATATTAGAGCAAACGTTACTTGATGTAATTGCTAGCGAGCCCATCTATGAAAAAGTCTGCCGCGCTGTTGGTACTAAACTGCCATTTTATCATTTAGATAAAGTGGCAGAAGCTGGCTTAGTCGCAGGCGCTATCACCGATGATGAAGCTGATTTATTAAGAAAAGCAGAAGTTGGTCGCAAAGCCGCTATTGATGTTGATGACTTTGACCCAAGTGCACTACCGACTAAGGCAGTCGCCAAATAGTCATTAACTTTTCGATATTTGCCCTTATTGCTAAAGGGCAAATATCCTCAAGGTATTTGCTTTAAATTATTGAAAATATGTTATAAAAAAGTTAAATTGCACTGAATAATTTAAAGGATTAAACAATTCTAATGTCTACCTCTGAGAAAAAAAGTACAATCAAACATGGCTCTAAGGGCGAAAAAACAAAGCAGCATATCTTAAACTCCGCCATTAGTGTTTTAGCAACACATGGTATCAAAGGTACAACTCACCGCTCTATTGCAAAAGAAGCCAATATTCAGCTGTCGTTAACTACTTATTACTTTAAAGATATTCAAGCACTTATTCATCAAGCATTTCAATTAAACTCTGAAAAAACAATCGCACTTGCTTCAGTAACTTGGCAAAACGCGTTTAATATTTTAGATAAGTTTAGTGCCGCCGATTTAAAAAAATCGACGATTAAACAACAGTTATGTGATGACTTCTCAGCAATGGCAAGTGAATATATTTTCCAAAAAATAACTACTCAAGCTCATTCTTTGGCTGTTGAACAATTACTTTTTACTGAAATTCAAATCGCGCCAGAGCTTAGAGAGCTAGCTAAGCAACACAAAGCTGCATTGATGGCTCCCTTTTTACGTTTAAGCCAGCACTTTAATAAAAATAGTCCCCATATTGATGCAGATATCATGTTAACTATTTTAACTCAGTTAGAATACCGTCATTTATCAACACCCGTTGATCTAATTGATAAAGAAGAACTCGCATTAATGACTCATCGTATAATTGCTTGGGTGATAGGAGTAAAAACCTAGCTTATTAATATCTGGTAAGTGGTATAAATTCTAGTTAGCACTCGTTAAGCTTTATAACTATAACCATACAAGATGCGCCCAAAACTAAAAAAGGAGATGTTTACCATCTCCTTTCTTGTTTTCTTTTTCTTTTTAAATAAGACAACCTATATTATCTAAATACAGATCGTTACCCCTCTTCGCCATCATCTCGTTCAATTTCAGATGCTGACATTGGCTTTTTCTTACGTAAGATAGGTAAATCACCAGCATCTGCAGCCAAATGAAACGTTTTGTTTTTAACTTTTTTACTTGCAGGCACCCTGCTTTTACTATTGCTATTATCGGCTTTAGTCACAACTTTTGTCTTTTTCACTTTTTTAGGTTTTAAGCCTTTAAACTTAGCTTTTAAACCTTCAACAAAATCAAATTGAATAGTTTGTTGTAATAAACCTTCGACATTTTTAAAACTTAACCAATCTTTAGGCCCAACAAAAGACAAGGCATCTCCTTTACTTCCTGCTCTACCAGTTCGACCAATGCGATGAACAAATTCTTCAGTATGTTTAGGCATGTCAAAATTAATAACATGAGAAACATTCACTAGATCTAATCCTCGAGAAGCTAAATCGGTTGTCACTAATATTTTATTTTGGCCTTTACTAAAACTGTCCATAATTTGGTTACGTTGACTTTGTATTAACTCGCCACTTAATGCTGTGGCAGATAAACCTTGTTCAATTAATTTATTAGCCAATCGTTCGGTATCACTGCGTGTTGCAGTAAAAATTATTACTTGTTGATAGTTCTCGGTAGATAAAAAGTGTTCGAGTAATGACTCTTTGTGATCTAAGTTATCGCATAAATAAAAGCGCTTGGTGATATCTTGATGTTCAGTATAAGCACTGCCAATTGCAACTCGTTTTGGTTTTTTCAGTAAAGCTAGCGCAAAATCATTTACCTGCGCATGATCAAGCGTAGCAGAGAACATTAAGGTTTGACGTTTACGATGATCAGCAGCGGCATTAATTTGTGTTAATTGTTTGGCAAAACCTAAATCTAACATGCGATCGGCTTCATCAAGAATAAGTAACTCTAGGCCATTTAAATAAAAGTGTCCTTGAGTTAAGTGATCTGCCAAACGACCAGGGGTCGCAACAATAAAATGCGGATCTTTTTCTAAGACTTTAACTTGGTCATTAAAGTTCTCGCCTCCTAAAATCAAAACAGCTTTAAACTGTGAAGCAGAAGTAAACATTCTTAGCTGACTAAAGACTTGTTTAGCTAACTCGCGAGTTGGCATTAAAATAAGTACTCGTGGGTCTTTTTTGCTAAGCGCTCTGTTTTTCATTAAGCGTTGCATGGCAGGAATAATAAAAGCTAAGGTTTTTCCTGAGCCTGTTTTAGAAGAAGCAATAAGATCGTGACCAGCCATAGCCGCAGGTATAGCTTGTTGTTGGATCTGTGTTGGCTCAGTAAAACCTAAATGCTCAACAGTTGCCATTAAACTATTATCTAACCCAAAATCACTAAACTGCAAACTCTTCTCCTAATTAAAAACATAATAAATATTAGCGCTATTATACCTTGTAAAAATAAATTTTCGTCTAAACAATTTACTCTCAGTGAAAATAACTCACAAAAGGTAACGAATAGTCATAAAAAAAGGTTTCGACAATATCAAAACCTTTAATCAACAAACAATTAGCTCTACTTAAAACTATAAAGTTAACTGTTCGCTATTCTTTCTTCCACAACCTGTAAAGCAAAATCGATACGGGATAACACTTTATCTTTATCTAGTAATGCTAAAGTTACATCTAAAGAAGGCGAGTTACCATCACCTGTAGCTGCAACACGTAGCGGCATACCAACTTTTCCCATACCAACTTCTAACTCTTGCGCTGTGTCGTTTATAGCTGCATGAATAAGCCCAGCTTCCCATTTAGGTAATGCAGCAAGTTTAGCTTTCACTAAAATTAATGGCTCTTTCACAACAGGACGTAAATGTTTTTTCACCGCTTTCGCATCTAACTCATCAAAGTCTTCATAGAAGTAACGACTAATTTCAGCCATTTCTTTTAATGTTTTAACGCGATCAGCTTGAATTTTGACTAACTCTGCAAGTGCAGGGCCATTTTCAACATTAATTCCCTGCTCTTTCATATGCCATGCAAGATGTGTTGCGACATATTCAGGGTCTAAGGTTTTCATGTAGTGCTGGTTAACCCAAATAAGTTTATCGGTATTAAATCCTGATGGTGCACGATTACAGTCTTTTAAATCGAATAACTCAATCATTTCTTCACGAGAAAATATCTCTTTATCGCCATGTGACCAACCTAAACGCACTAAATAATTTAATAGCGCCTCTGGTAAGTAACCATCATCGCGGTATTGCATAACCCCAACCGCGCCATGACGTTTAGATAAACGTTTACCATCATCTCCTAAAATCATCGGAATATGTGCGTAGATAGGTAATTCTGCGCCAAGCGCTTTAAGAATATTAATTTGTTTAGGCGTATTACTTACATGATCATCGCCACGAACAACATGGGTAACTTTCATGTCCCAATCATCAACAACAACCGTTAAGTTATATGTAGGTGTACCATCGGTACGCGCAATAATTAAATCATCAAGCTGTTGGTTACTAATAGTGATATCACCTTTAACCATATCATTGATAACTACGTCACCTTCTAACGGGTTCTTAAAGCGAATAACATAAGGCTTGTCTGCAGGATAATCTGTGCGATCACGCCATAAACCATTATATTTCTCTATTTCACCTTTTAATTTAGCTTCTTCACGCATTGCTTCCACTTCGTCGCTCGTACTATAACAACGATAGGCATGACCACTCTCAAGTAACTGGGCAATAACTTCTTTATAACGGTCAAATCGTTTAGTTTGATAAAAAGGTCCTTGTGTCCACTCTAGGTTCAACCAATTCATACCATCCATAATAGCGTCGACAGATTCTTGTGTAGAACGCTCTAAGTCAGTATCTTCGATACGAAGAATAAATTCACCACCATTTTTTTGGGCATATAACCAACTATATAAAGCAGTACGAGCACCGCCAACGTGCAAATAACCAGTTGGGCTTGGAGCAAAACGAGTTGTTAAAGTCATAAAAGTCTCATTATTGAATAATAAATTTAATCGTAGATAAGCTAAAAGCGCGATTAAGAATTTATTAAATTGAATCACTAAAAAATTGACGTTATTTTATCAGGCATATTCGATTGATACACCCCTTGATTTGATAGTTATCAGAAAATCTTTATGGGGATGAAGTGAAAAAAGATGATAAAACCATCAAGATGTAGAAATTTAAAGCAGTTAAACACTTAAGATAACTTTTTTATCAAAAAGTGCTTAGTTTTGGTTGACAGGTTTTTCGATCTCCCTATAATACGCCCCCATAGAGACGGACGATTAGCTCAGTTGGGAGAGCACCGCCCTTACAAGGCGGGGGTCACTGGTTCAAGCCCAGTATCGTCCACCATCTATCTCTATAATAAAATGACTGGACGATTAGCTCAGTTGGGAGAGCACCGCCCTTACAAGGCGGGGGTCACTGGTTCAAGCCCAGTATCGTCCACCAATCATTTTACCTTAGATTCATATTATATCTTACTATATATGGACGATTAGCTCAGTTGGGAGAGCACCGCCCTTACAAGGCGGGGGTCACTGGTTCAAGCCCAGTATCGTCCACCATCTACTCTTGTTAAAACTAAAATCTAAGAACATATAAAGTTAAAGCACCTACTGCTCTTTACAACCCTCGCCGAATCACTGATTCAAGCCCAGTATCGTCCACCATCTACTCTTGTTAAATCTAAAAACTAAAATCTAAGAACATATTAAGTTAAAGCACCTACTGCTCTTTACAACCCGCGCCGAATCACTGATTCAAGCCCAGTATCGTCCACCATCTACTCTTGTTAAATCTAAAAACTAAAATCTAAGAACATATAAAGTTAAAGCACCTACTGCTCTTTACAACCCTCGCCGAATCACTGATTCAAGCCCAGTATCGTCCACCATCTACTCTTGTAAAATCTAAAAACTAAAAACTAAATACTAAATACTAAGAACATATAAAGTTAAAGCACCTACTGCTCTTTATAACCCGCGCCGAATCACTGGTTCAAGCCCAGTATCGTCCACCATCTACTTTTGTTAAATCTAAAAACTAAGAACTAAGAACTAAGAACATATAAAGTTAAAGCACCTACTGCTCTTTACAACCCGCGCCGAATCACTGGTTCAAGCCCAGTATCGTCCACCATCTACTTTTGTTAAATCTAAAAACTAAGAACTAAGAACTAAGAACATATAAAGTTAAAGTACCTACAGCTCTTTACAACCCACGCCGAATCACTGGTTCAAGCCCAGTATCGTCCACCATCTACTTTTGTTAAATCTAAAAACTAAATACTAAGAACATATAAAGTTAAAGCTCCGTCCTTCTTTATATCACCAATTAAACGAGCTCAAAAATAATACCCTCCCAATTATTCAACTAAACATTTCAAACAAAAATCATCGGTAAAGTAAGGTAGGTAACCACATCGATAATTGCGGAATAAAAATAACTAGCATCAACACGACAACTAAAGGGATTAAAAAAGGAAAGGTGGCCTTGGCACACTCTTCAAAAGGCACGTTAGTGACTCTGGATAAAACATAAAGCACCATACCTACAGGAGGCGTTAATAAACCAATCATTAAGTTAAGCACCATCACTACACCAAAATGTACTGGGTCAATCCCTAAACCGACAGCAATAGGTAATAAAACTGGTGTTAATATAGTGATTGCGGCAATGGTTTCCATAAAACATCCCACTACAAATAATATTAAGGTCATTAACAACAAAATCACTATTTTATTATCCGTTACTGTTAACATCCATGTCGTAAAGTCTTCAGTAACTCGCTGACTTGTTAATACCCATGAAAATATAGCCGCGCCAGCAATAATCATTAAAATGATACTACTGGTTTCAATTGTTTCCATCGTTACTTTAACCAGTTTTTGCCAATTAAGTGTGCGATATACAACCGCCCCAAGAATTAAGGCGTATACGGTGGCTGCTATTGCAGCTTCAGTTGCAGTAAATACACCGAATAAGATCCCTCCAATAATAATGACAGGAGTCATTAATGATAAAAATGCCTTTTGAAAACTTGTCCCTAAACGGATAATACAAAAGCCAGCATCTTTAGGGTAATTTCGTTTTTTCGAGTAATAAGCCACCATCACCATTAAAGCAATAGCCATCAATAAGCCTGGAATAAAACCTGCTGCAAATAACTGCCCAATAGAAGCGGAAGCCATAACACCATAAATAATCATAGGTAAGCTAGGCGGAATTATCGGACCAATTGTTGAAGAAGCAGCGGTAACTCCCACAGAAAACCCTGCATCGTAACCCCTTTTTCTCATTGCTTTCACTTCAATTGCTCCTAAGCCACCGGCGTCAGCAACCGCAGCACCCGACATACCCGAGAACATAATAGAAGCGCAAACGTTAACATGGCCTAAGCCTCCACGCATCCAGCCAACTAAAGCGTTAGCAAAATCAAAAATACGATGCGTGATCCCAGAAGAATTCATTAATGCACCAGCCAAAACAAAAAATGGTATTGATAACAAAGGAAAACTATCCATTCCTCCTACCATTCGATGCAGAACCACTAATTCAGGAACTTGACCACCTACCATAATTGCGAGTAATGACGCTCCAGCTAGTGAGAATGCCACGGGAAAACCTAAAATAATAAATAACAACAAGGAGACAAACAGTACTGTAATAACCATAAATTTTTCCTAGATATTTGTCGACGATGTTGTCGAGGGTTGCTGCCAATAAGTGACAAGGTATTGGTAACTACGTAATAACATAATCAGTAAACTACCTAAAACCATACCGTACAAAAAGCTGATTGACAGAGGCAATGAAGCCATTTGATGGATGTGTAACAGCGGAATAGTTTGGTAGCAAAAAAAGACTAAACAAGCGATAAAAATTACATTAACGCACGCAATTATTTTAAAAATCGTATTTGAAATTTTTTCACAAAACCAACGGTGAAATAAGCTAACAAAAATGTGACTATTTCTACGAATACCAATACAACTGCCTAAAAAACCTAAGGTAACCAGTTGATAACGAGCAACCTCCTCAGTCCAACCTAATGGCGCAGAAAAAACATAACGACTGGTAAATTGTGAGAAAACGGTTAAGGCTAATAACCAAAATAAAATAAAGCTTAACCAGTCTTCAAATTTATAATCTGCATAACTAAAAGTGTCTTCATCTTCAAAGTTGAAATCTTCCTCACAGAACACGTCGTTATTGGATGTTTTGCAGTCGCTCATAAAATTCAGCTCCTATTGTTGCCTTTACTTGTTGATGAGAATCGAGCACTTTCGCTCTAAATTCCCGTCGGTCAACCGAAAGAACAGTGACTCCTTGTGCTTCAAACCATTGCTGTAGATCTAATTCTGCTTGTCGGGTATCTCGGGAAACACCTAATGCGGCTTGTTTAAAAACGTCAGTAAAAATAATGCGATCAGCAGGCGTTAAAGAGGACCATAAGTTGTTATTGGTTACCGTTAATACAGAACCTTGCAAGTGCCCTGTTAAGCTAATATATTTTTGAACTTCAAAAAACTTTTTCGCCTTTATCGTTGGTAATGGATTCTCTTGTGCGTCAACGACTCCTTGTTGCAACGCAAGATACACTTCAGAGAAAGCTATCGGGCTAGGGTTAGCACCAACAGCTAATGGAAACATTTTATAAATAGAGGCATTGGGTACACGAAGTTTTAAATCAATCATGTCATCTGGGGTATAAATTGGTTTATTGGCAGTAACATGTCGTTGACCATAATAATTATTGCCAACGATTTGATTGCCCTTTGAAGCTGCTTTGTAACCTAAGATTAAATCGTTAAAGAGTGAACTGTCATTGAAATGTTGCCAATGTTGATAATCTCGAAACATATAGGGCAATTCAGATAATGCCATTGGCGGATAGGTTTGCCCTGCAAAACTTGTCCCAGTGTAAATGATATCAACTATACCTAAACTTAAACTCTGATTTATTTCTGCTTCTTTCCCCATAACTGAAGAAGGAAACACATTAATAACGTACCGACCATCTGTTTTTACTTCTATTTCTTTTGCTGCCCACACAGCCCATAAGTGAAGCGGCTCAGAATTCTCATAAACATGTGCCCAAGTTAGTTGCGTGACATTATTATCGTTAGCTAAAGGTTGACGGGCATAAATCAGTAATGAAAGTAAAAGCACAAGTTTAATAAACAAGTCAATCATACCTTTGCTACCTACCTTTGAAAGTGTACGTTTTGTTAAAAAGACCATATTAAGATAATGAAATTAAATTGATTATTTATGTTTATATATTGTTACCTACAAACAAATAAATCAACAATTAATAATTAATAGTTAACAATTGTTCGAATTTGATGCAGTATTGTAATATGTTTTTTGACTATTTCGAGAGGCTGTTAGAGCCAATTTATTTTCTATCAGTACTTAATTAATACTTACAAAAGAGTGAGTCGATGATGCTAAATTTAAATATTAACAACGAGAGACATCAAGTTGATGCGCCTGAAGGTATGCCGTTACTGTGGGTACTTCGTGATATTTTAAAAAAAACAGGGACAAAATACGGTTGCGGTATAGGGCAATGCGGAGCATGTACTGTTCACATTAATGGTCAAGCCATGCGTGCCTGTATTACGCCAGCTGCATTGGCAAACAATGCATTAGTGACCACAATTGAAGGTATTGATAAAAGTGGTCAACACCCTATTCAAGTTGCTTGGAAAGAAAATAACGTTCCCCAATGTGGTTATTGCCAGTCAGGACAAATAATGAGTGCGCTCACCTTGTTATCAACCAATACCACTCCAACAGATGATGAGATAAATGTACACATGGCAGGAAATATTTGTCGCTGTGGTACCTACCCTAGAATTAAGCAAGCCATAAAGCAAGCTGGTGTGGTGTTGGCTAAAGAAAAAGGGAATAAATCATGAAGACCTATAAACTCTCCCGCCGTGAATTTTTAACTTATGCAGGCGTTTCGAGCAGTGGTTTATTGCTTGGTTGTAGCGCTTCTTCATCAAAATCATCAGCCATTAAATTTTCTCCTCAACAAAACATTGAGAGTCAAAAGCTTAATATATTTGTAGCAATAAAAACCGATAACACCGTTGAAATAGTAAGCCATCGCGTTGAAATGGGACAAGGTTCTAAAACGGGGATTCCGCAAATTATTGCCGATGAACTAGAAGCTAGCTGGTCTAATGTTCAAGTCATACAAGGTGAAGGAAATAAAGAGTATGGTAATCAAAATACAGATGGCTCTAGCAGTATTCGAAAGTTCTACGATAAATTAAGAGAAATGGGAGCCTCTGCACGCACCATGCTCGAACAAGCAGCCGCCGATTATTGGAAAATTCCAGTTAACGATGTTTATGCAAAAGAAAATAAAATAATTAATAAGAAAACAGGTAATTCCTTTACTTACGGTGAGTTAGCAGAGCTAGCTAGTCATCAAAATATTCCTGATATTAATGCTCTACAATATAAAACAGCCAAACATTTTAACTACATTGGTAAGTCCGTACCCATTGTCGACTTAAACGATATTATTACAGGTAACACAGTTTATGGGATTGATGTCGACTTACCGCAAATGTTAATCGCATCAATCGAACGCTGCCCTGTACTGCATGGACAAGTTAAAAGTTTTAATGCAACTGCCGCGCTCAAAATTCCGGGAGTGGTTGATGTAATTCAAATGCCACCTACACCAACAACTGTTGTATATAATCCTTTAGCGGGTGTTGCTGTTTTAGCAAAAAATACTTGGGCAGCTCAACAAGGCAGAAAAGCTTTGATTATCGAATGGGAACTTGGTGAAAATAAAAGCCATGACTCTGCTATCGCATTTGATACATTTAAAGATAATTTAGTGAACTCTACACATCATGTTGCAGGGCGTGGCAATGTAGTCAATGGATTTTCACAGGCAAATAAGATTATTGAAGCGCAATACAAAACCCCTTATTTAGTACATCTACCAATGGAGCCTCCTATGGCTACAGCGTGGTTTCATGATGGCATTTGCGATGTTTGGGCATGCGTACAAGATCCACAAGCTGTAATGGCTAACGCAGCGGCATTAACTCAATTGCCAGAAGCTACGTTTATTGTGCAACCGACATTACTCGGTGGTGGTTTTGGCCGTAAATCTAAAACCGACTTCACAAATGAAGCGATATATCTGGCTAATATCACTAAAAAACCCGTAAAAGTGGTGTGGTCAAGAGAAGATGATATACGTTCAGGATATTACCATGCAGGAGCAATACAACACTTTAAAGCGGGATTAGATAATAACAACACGCTTACCACTTGGGCTCAAAAAGCGGTTTACCCCTCTATTGCTTCAACCTTTGATCACAAAGCTAATACCCCACAAGATTTTGAATTAAGCTTAGGGTTTGGTGATTTACCTTACAATATTGAAAATATATTAATGGAAAAGGGTCAAGCAAAAGCACCGGTAAGAATTGGTTGGATGCGATCTGTTTGTAATATTCAACATGCCTTTGCTTTAAACTGCTTTATTGATGAAGTCGCACATGCCGCCAATATGTCCACCGTTCAAATGATAGTGAAGTCACTTGGTAAAACGAACAAACTTGATCCTAAAGAAGCGTTTGATTTTAACTTTACAAACTATGACGAAAGCCTAGATAAACACCCCTATTCAGTGACTCGATATCGTGAGGTATTAGAAGCATTAGTCGCTAAAACACCTATTCATGAACCATTACCTTCTGGCCAAGGATGGGGAGTTGCTGTACACCGCAGCTTTGTCAGCTATGTTGCTGTGGCATCAAAGGTAGCGGTTATTAATAAAAAGCTAACGGTTAAAGAAATTCACGTTTGCATAGATTGTGGGTTAGCAATTAACCCAGACCGTATTAAGTCACAAATGGAAGGAGCAATGATTTTTGGTATGTCGATAGCCTTAATGGGCAAAATAGATATTAAAGAAGGTGCTGTGGTCCAATCGAATTTTCACGATTACCCGGTAACTCGAATGAGCCAAGCACCTGAAATATTTGTGCACTTGGTTAACCCAGAGGAAAATGCCCCCGGCGGTGTGGGTGAACCTGGCGTTCCACCAGTAGCACCGAGTATTGTAAATGCGGTGTTTGCAGCCACAGGTATTCGTTACCGAGAACTGCCCTTAAATCAATTTTTGACTATTTAATCATCACAAAGGGACTTTCTAAATGTTAGATAATTTAGACTTCACTGTATTTATCGCTTACGTTATATGCTTACTGGGTATAGCTTTATGGATTTCACGTAACGATCACAAAGGGGAAAGAAATACCGAGGATTATTTCCTCGCCGGAAAGTCACTTCCATGGTGGGCAATTGGGACTTCATTGATTGCCGCAAACATTTCTGCTGAGCAAATAATCGGCATGTCTGGTTCTGGTTATGCCATCGGACTCGCCATCGCTTCATATGAATGGATGGCAGCAATTACTTTGGTATTAGTAGGTAAGTACCTTTTACCTATATTTTTAGAAAACAAAATATTTACCATGCCACAATACCTTGAACAGCGCTTTGATAGTCGAGTTAAAACAACCTTGGCATTATTTTGGTTAGTGGTATTTATCTTCGTCAACCTAACCTCTGTTTTATGGTTAGGTGGTTTAGCAATACAAACAGTTGCCGGGGTAGACTGGCTATTTGGCATGATTTTCCTTGCTGTTTTTTCTATTGCTTACTCACTTTATGGTGGTTTAAAAGCCGTGGCTTTTACCGATATTATTCAAGTGGTTCTATTAGTTTTTGGCGGATTATTTTTAAGCTACCTTGCTCTTATACAAGTCTCAGATGGTCAAGGTGTTATGGCAGGCTTTAATATATTAACGGACAAAGCACCAAATCATTTTGATATGATTTTAAGCGCCGAAAGTCCTAATTATATGAGTTTACCCGGTATATCGGTGTTAATTGGTGGTTTATGGATAATGAATATTGGGTATTGGGGCTTTAATCAATATATTATTCAACGTGCCTTAGCCGCTAAAAATATACAAGAAGCACAAAAAGGTATTGTATTTGCTGCTTATTTAAAGTTACTTATGCCTTTTATTGTGGTGCTGCCAGGAATAGCCGCGTTTGTACTTTTTCCAACACTTACCTCACCAGATCAAGCTTATCCATCCATGATGGGGTTGATGCCATCAGGAATTAAGGGATTAGTTTTTGCTGCTTTAGTTGCTGCAATCGTATCTTCTCTTGCCTCTATGACCAATAGTATATCGACTATTTTTACTATGGATATTTATAAAAATATCAAGCCGAATAAAAGCCAGCAACACTATGTTTATATCGGAAGGTTAACAACCTTGATCTCATTGATATTAGCACTTATTACTGCGGAACCACTTTTAGGTAAGTTTGATCAAGCTTTTCAATATATTCAAGAGTTTACTGGTTTATTCTCTCCAGGTATTACCGCAATATTCATCATGGGCATGTTTTGGAAAAGAACCACATCAAGCGGTGCACTATCAGCAGCTATTGGATCTGCGGTATTTTCTATCGCATTTAAATTTTTATGGCCTGAACTGCCCTTTATGGACCGTATCGGTATTGTCTTTCTTTTATGTATTGTAATGTCGTCACTTGTGTCACTCATTGATAAACCTAGCTCACATGACACCTCCGTTAATATCGATACTATTAACTTTTCTACCACGCGAACATTCAACATTGCTTCTATGGGATGCGTAATAATTTTGGTCATTATTTATTGTACTTGGTGGTAAAACGTTACGAATTATAATTTGCGCAGATCCATTTTATTTTTTTGGCCATTGAAAGTTATTTTTTCACATGCCGATCTGTTTTATTTTCAATTTTTACTATTACGCTTATTTAAACCAAGCAAATGAAAACGACAACAATGACTTAGTTAATCAACGAAATGCGTAACTAAGTCATTAACAAAAAAAGTGAGTTTAAAGATAACTACTTATTGGGTTTAACCATACCAACAAGTTGAATACTATCGCTTTTAACATTTTTAAGCGTAGCCTCACTACCATCACGCCAACGTACTTTTATTTCGTTAACTTGCTTGTCTTTAGCTAAACCAAAGTGGGCAATATTTAGTACACTTTGTGAGTGCGATGCACTTGTAGAGCCAATGAGTTTGGTTTGGCTGCCAGAGTCTGTAGTAATAGTAACTCTTGCGTTAATAGCATCAACGCCTGTTGAGGAATAGCCAATACGTGTCAGTAAATAATGATTTCCTACCATATCGGTATTATTTTGATACATATGCCACAAACCGTTATCGTCGTCGCCATTTAACAAGTCAATTTTTCCATCTAAATTATAGTCAAATGCCGTTCCCATATCGCCATGAGAGTCTTGACCTATTTCGGTTGTAGCACTTGGCATGACTTTAGTTGTAAAGGTTTGATCACCATTATTAATCAACATAACATCTGCAATACGCTCTTTAAGCTCACCAAACCGATAAACAAAAAAGTCGTTAAACCCATCATTATTAAAATCGCCAGGCGTTACCCCCCAATTATTGTGATCTGTTTCTTGAGGTAATGTATATGAAATATCGGTGAACTTATTACCATCATTACGTAACAATACATCTTGTACGTTTCTATTTTGTGGAACCCAATCAGGCGTATATCCAGAAATGCCTTTAATAGATGCCCGAACATCCCATGCAAGGTTATCAGATAGCATCCACTCTAAACGCCAAGTACCTTTTCCTAAATACCCTAAATACCACCCCGTCTCATTAATTTTTTCAGGAAAACCAATCGCTTGCTCTTGACTAACCTCCACAGAAGACACTGGTGTCGTGATTGCCTTTTTTTTCGCTCCTAAAAAAACCGGCATGTTATCTAATAGTTTTGCTCGTGGAAAATGATAAAAGTCAGACAATTCAATACTGTTTTTGGCCTGTAACGTTATGCCATCATGGCTTTTATTGCCTTCGTCTCGAATATCTAACCGCCCTGCTTTTTCATTAAAAGAAACACTATTATTAGCAATCGTGTAGTGCAACTTGCCCCGAGCAAAGTAATAATCTAAATCGCCATCGTTATCTATGTCTGCATGTGCAACCGAAACAACACTTTTGTAGTTATCAGAGCCTGCTGGAAAGTATGTTTGGCTAACATCTGTAAAGGTAAAGTCGTTATTTCCCAACCAAACACCCGCCTGAGAGTAAGTGTTAAAGGCGATCATATCTACAATATGATCATTATTAATATCTGTTATTAATACCCGTTCGGCATCAATGTTTTCAAAATCTGGACTTTTACGATAGGTAAATGTGCTATCTCCGTTATTCTCAAAAAGAATGTTACGAGGCGCGTCTTCATTGACCATTTTTTCAGCATTAATTTGCAAAAAATCTAGTTCGCCATCATTGTCTAAGTCAACCCAACGTACAGAACGCCCCCTCGCTCCCATTTCTGAGATACCTGCTTCTTGGGTAATATCAACAAAGTGTCCGTTATCATTTCGCAACAAACGCTGAGGCTGCGGTTTTTTCCCGTTGCCGCCACCAAGGGAAAGTAGAATGTCGTTATCACCGTCTAAATCAAAGTCTCCTGCGGATATACCGTGTAAATCAGCCTTTTTAAAAATATCTTGGCTGCGTGAATAAGTGTTATCACCATTTGCCATAAATAAACGTATCGGTGTGGAATCATGATTAGTTAATAAGAAATCATAATGTCCGTCATTATTAATATCTGAAACAGAAGGTCCACCATACTTCCATGCAGGTTGTGAAATAAGGCCAATTTGCTCAGATACATCGGTAAAAACAATAGCAGTATTAATATGCCCCGTTGAATTTTTTTGTGGAATATTAGACTGACAACCTGCCAACATAGACAGAGTAACTGCAGAGAAAATAAGATTTACTTTTGCTTTCATTATTTAGACCTTTAACCAGTAAGTAGAGACATTAACTCGATTCTCATCATGATATTCAACATAACACAAAACAAAATTGTTAACAATTAACCATTTAAATTAATGGAATATAGCAAAACAATATCAACAACAATATTAAAAGTGATTAACTAAGAAAAATAGAAACCTTGGGACGAGGCTTATCTAAATATTAACGGGCAAACAGTAATCTGGTGATGTACAGTGTATTAAACTCATCATTAAAAAAGCGCATGAATGACTTAATTATCTCTATCTACCTCCTTGAGATCCATTTTATTTTAAAGTTAAAAAAGAATGATTAATCTTTCTTAAGTCATATCAAAAAAAAGGAATTTATGCGATATTACGCAAAAATTGATTCGATATTTATATATACCAATTAAAGGCAGAATAACTAATGAAAGCTCCCTTATTTAATGACATTCTTGCGATTTCACAAAGTATAGCCAGCGCATCTGCAGCAGATAATGAAGTGTTAAGAACCGAAGCATGTAAAGAATTACAAAAGCTTTGTGCAACCAATCAAAATTCATCTAAAGATCACCCTTTACAATGGGAAGCCTTAGCTGACTTTACTGAAGATGGCGATCAAGCGTTAGATATTTACCAGGTGGGTTTGGCAATAGCTGAAAAACTCAACCTTAACGAGTACCGTGCATCGATTTATTTAGCAATTGCACAACGTTATGAAGAGTTTGAAGAAATAAATAAAAGTTTAGAATACGCCGAACAAGCATGTCTTTGCGCGCAAGACATAAAAAGTGAAGAGCTAAAAATTGAAATCGAAGACTTTTTATCTCACCTAAAAAGCCTCTAACATAATGAATAAACCTTTTTCTCAAGCCTGTGAAAATAACAAAGCACCTATTTTATCTATTTTAAAAGAGGTGCTTGTGCATAAACGTCATTTATTAGAAATTGGCTCAGGTACAGGGCAGCATGCGAGTTTTTTCGCGCCTCACCTTCCTTTTATAAAATGGCAAACTAGTGATTTACCCATTAATCATGCAGGTATCAATCAATGGATTGATACCTGCCCTGCTAACAACCTTCTTAAACCTCTAACCGTCGATTTAAATCTTGAATGGCCAACAGCCTCTATAGGAGCAATAGATAGTATATTTACTGCGAATACCTTACATATCGTCAGTTGGGATTTAGTTGAAAAGTTTTTCGAAGCGACTCGATTAAATTTAGCTGCCAAAGGCATTCTCTGTATTTATGGACCTTTTAAATATAATCATCAGTTTACCAGTGAGAGTAATGCGCGCTTTGATCTTTGGTTGAAAGATAGAGATAGTCAAAGTGGTGTGCGAGACATTGAAGCCATTTTGGCATTAGCAGAAGCTGCAGGTTTATCGTTAAGAAGTGATGTTGAAATGCCAGCGAATAATCGTTTACTTGTTTTTGACAAAGCCAGCTAGCCTGAGCTCGGCTTAACAAATATTTCTCTAGGAGCTATTTTTCTTAATTATTCGTAAAATTTAATTGGATATGCATTTACATGTGATGGGGTTTAGAAAAATGTGGCGGAGTGGACGGGACTCGAACCCGCGACCCCCGGCGTGACAGGCCGGTATTCTAACCAACTGAACTACCACTCCGCGATATTTTTCTGAACTTTACTCTGTGAGTACGGTGTTCAAACCGTTGAAAATAAGTGGCGGAGTGGACGGGACTCGAACCCGCGACCCCCGGCGTGACAGGCCGGTATTCTAACCAACTGAACTACCACTCCGCGATATTATTTCCTTGAACTTCACTCGATGAGTACGGCGTTCAAACCGTTGAAAATAAGTGGCGGAGTGGACGGGACTCGAACCCGCGACCCCCGGCGTGACAGGCCGGTATTCTAACCAACTGAACTACCACTCCGCGATATTATTTTCTTGAACTTCACTCGATGAGTACGGTGTTCAAACCGTTGAAAGTAAATTGGCGGAGTGGACGGGACTCGAACCCGCGACCCCCGGCGTGACAGGCCGGTATTCTAACCAACTGAACTACCACTCCGCACTTCACTTTCTTGCTTTCAACAACAACTCGTTGAATGCGGCGGAGATAATACGGTTATGTAGTTGTTCAGTCAACCACTTTTTTAATATAATTTTCTGTCTGCACATTTGATGTACAATGCGCTGCAAATCCAAGCATATTCTTTGAATAAAACCGTGTAGCTGGCTATTTATTCACCTTGGACTTACGCCATCGAATAAAAACAAAGCCTAAAAATACAAAGCCGATAATACTAATGTTAGCCACAACAATCGCAATGATGGTCTCTTTTTGCTTTAATGCTTCTTGCTCTTTGAGCTCTTGTAGTGATTCTGCTAACTCTAAGGCAAACAGCTCCCCTTCTTTTTCTTCATTTATTTCGTCATTAACTAGTTCACCTTCTTTGAGAACTTCACCACTTTCATCAAGAAGAACAATCACATCATTTGCGCTAACATTAAAGCTAAAATCATCAACAACTAATCTAAACTCTCTACCATTTGTTGTTTGTCCAAAAGCCCTAACACTTACTCGGTATATACCCGGCTCAGTATATTCAACCTCAATAGTTCGCGAGTCCCCTTTTTCCTCCATAATTGAGAAAGGTTTCGATTGTTTATCTGGATATCGTATATTTCCTTGAAATATAAGGCTGTCAACATCCACAAATTCACCATCAATATGAAAATGAACTTGATGAAACTCTCCTTCTATATTAGCTAAGTCGACAGACAGAGAAACGGGCGTTGGATGTAAGACGATGGTTTTTTGTTTAACCTCACGGGTAGCCATTGGCAATTTGATAATATAAACCGGTTGCCACTCTCCAGCAGCAAAATCTAAATTAAACTCCCCCGTGAAGATATTATCACCAGAATGTTCGTCGAGCTCGTGTCCATCATCTCTAAAAGAGCTAATTTTAATCGCATCAGCCCCAAAGTTTACAAAAGAAGAGTTATTCGTACTGTAAAAATCAATATCAAGCTGGATAACATCACGAAACATTGGGTTATCAATCGCTTTTTCACCATTAAAGAGTTGACCAGTAACTTTGATTGTTTCTCCCGATAATACAATTTCAGGCAACGGCTCTACTTCAAGACGTACATCTGACATAACCATAATTTTACTATTTGGTTGAATATCTCCTACCGCTTGCCAAGGACCTGGCATAGGCTTTTTAATGCGGATCATGTCAAACGTAGCATCATCAAACCACTCAACACGTTCTTTATCGACATTATCAATTCTTAATTTACTGCCATCAGGACGAATAAGAATGACAGGTTTAGAACCCGATTTTCGGTAAAAAAGTAAAGTAAGTTCGTCTATGAGAGCATCAATGCGAAAACGATTGTCAAAATAAGGAATTTGGTTAGTTACGTTATCATCTTTATAATATTCAACGTTGGGTACTTTTTTTGTTATCGCCTGCTGAGCGCTTGCGTTAAAAGACAAAACAATCAAACCAAGAACACTCTTGATAAATAACAACCGAAAATAACTTATTTTAACCATAAAGGTGCTGCTCCTTTTTGTTCGACAACCGATAACCTTTCTTTGTGGGCTATTAGTTCATCGGCCGAAGCATGAATAACCTTTAATTTTGTTCGTTCACTTGAAACTCTTCTTATTGCAGTCGCACTTTCAGAATCATCGCTATCACCAGCCGTTAAATTTAAAGCGGCTTGTTTTCGAGTCATCTCTATATAAACGTAGGCAAGCAATTGGGCATCAATTAATGCACCATGATAAGTACGATCTACCAAACCATCTACTTTATAAAACCGTGCTAAGTAATCGAGGGTTTTCGGGGAGCCAAATTCATCTTTCGATACTTTCAATGTATCGGTAACCGTACAGATATCATAGGTCATTGGAATGTTTTTTCTCAACATCGCAAACTCGTGATCCATAAAACCAACATCAAATTTAGCATTATGAATAACAAGCTCAGCACCTGATATAAACTCGATAAATTCGTCAACCACTTGAGAAAATACCGGCTTGTCCATTAAAAATTCATTCGACAAACCATGAATATCAATAACTTCTTGGTCCATGTGCATAAGCGGATTTATATAAACGTGATATGTTCGCCCTGTTAATTGACGGTTAATCATCTCAACACAACCAATTTCAACGATACGATGACCTTCTTTAGGGTTAATCCCCGTCGTTTCAGTATCTAAAATGATAAGCCGTTTGTTTTTATCTGAATTATCAATGTTATTTGCTTCATTCATCTGGTTGACTCTTTAAGTTTTTGGTTTTGTCTATTTTTTTTTGTCTGTCTTTCTTTCGCTTTTCGTCATCTTCGAGTATTTCAGGAAACTCTTGAAGATTGATCGTTAACGACTTACTTCGAACACATAATACGATAAGTGCTACAACAATAGTGGTTTGTATTAATAACCATTGCATACTCATTAATTGCCAGTAGGCAAACGCAACAATATTAATCAATAAGTCAAACAATAAAGCTGTAATTAAAATAAGTCGACAATAAGGCCATAGCGATTTAACCCAATCGTTTGCGTTAGGCCGCCGTAAACTGATTAATATCACGACAATAAGTCCTAATGAGCCTGAAATTAAACTCAGAAAGAACATCGAGGTATCAGGGTAAACAAATTGAATAATAGAGACACGATCACGCATATTAGTGACCGACATAATCCATGTCAGATAACCGCGTAATACAAATAATAGTATAAGGTAAACACTTACCGATAGTTTTAAGCAATTGTATTTATCAAAATCATTAAAACTGTAATTTTTATAATCGTTGTTCTTATTGTTCAGGTTTTTATTATTATTCTTCACCGAAACGACTCTTTCTTTCTTCTACAAGTAGCGCTTGCCCTGCCGTTATTGCTTTCACTGTTTTGGAATTAAATTCACGAGTATGTAGAGTATAAACAACCCAAATACTCATTAAAATTAAGAGTATAGGGTGAAAAAACCAACACATAGCAGCAAGTGCAAAATAGTATGAGCGCAAACCATAATTGTACGAGTGTGCTGCTTGGTCTTGAACAACAGCCATTTGCAAAGCGTAGCTGCGTAAACGCTTATTGAGTCCAGATAAATCAATCGGCGAGGCGCCTACCATAACATTTAAAAAACCGTATTGACGCATAGACCAAGTAAATTGAAAAAATGAAACGACAAAAATAAACGCTAACAAACTTAACTTAATTTGTATTAAAAAATGGTCGGGGGCCGAGGTATAAGGCAATGATGCAATGACACTCTCAAGTGTTTCAACTTTCGCGAATAAAGCAAGTATACCTGCAATAATCAGCAAGGTACTTGATGCAAAGAATGCAATATTTCTTTCAAGATTAGCCATAAGAGCGGCCTCTCCAACTCTAATATCCCGTGTCATTACTTCATACATCCAATTAATTCTAAATTGATGCATGCTTCGTGCAATGCAGTCGGTTGTTTTCGCTTTTTTACGGGCAAACCAAGTATAACCAGTCCAAGAAAGGAAAAACACAGCGACTGCTATCATATCAATAAGAGAAAATGGCATAATTTAAAAAGCTTATTGCAGACCTAAAAGTTATGACTATTATGCATAACTTCATCGCGATATTCTTCCTTTTATTGCTCAATTTTTCGAATAATTTATGTCTACTCATTTTGACTATTCTAGAAAAAAATACTTGTAGATATTGTGTTAAGTGATTAATTTTGTAACAATTTGTTTAATAAAGAGTCTAGAGAGGTCATCCCCCTTTAGCTAATAATAAATAAATGGACATTTTATGCGAAAGCTAAGCCGTTGCAATTTTTTAACGATTGCACTAGTTTTCTCCCTCAATCTTAGTTCGGTTTCTGCCGAAGAAAGCTTGAAGCTCAACTCTCTTGATATTCCTTACACCTCGTTATCAGCTGATATTGATGGCGATTTAACTGATGCGCTTTGGCAAGAGTCTTTAACCATTGATCTGAATATTGTTAACTCCCCTTGGAATAATTTACCTAGCCCAATTGAAACCAAAGCAAAAATAATTGAAAACGGTGAATATATTTATATTGCTTTTATTGCTTCGGATCCTGAGCCTGAGAATATTAAAGGCTTTTTAGCCGACCGAGACAGTAGATGGGGTGATGATTTAGTTGGAATAAAATTAGATACCCAGAATAACCGTCGCTTAAATTACGAATTTATCGTTAACCCATTAGGCGTTCAACATGACGGTATTTATAACGAAATGACGGGTGAGGCTAACGATTTATGGGACGCAATTTGGCAATCGTTTGGTAAAATGACCGATGACGGGTATCAAGTTGAAATAGCCATTCCTTACCGCGTGTTAAATTTTGAAGAAGATCACAAAAGTAAAACCTGGGCAATGGAATTATTTAGAATTTACCCTAGAAATACTAGTTTGCGAATTTCACATGTCGCGTTAGATAGAGATAACGCTTGTTGGTTGTGTCAATACCCTGAAATTACAGGCTTTAAAAATGCAACAACAGGCAAGAACCTTCAACTAACACCCGCTATTGTTGCAACGAGTGATCAACATAAAGATATTTACAACGATCAGGCTGACTGGCAAACCGAAAATGACATTGAAGCCGGACTTGATTTACGCTGGGGAATTAACCCAAACACGTCTTTAAACTTAACAGTAAACCCTGATTTTTCGACTGTTGAAGCAGACGCAGGACAATTAAATATTAATAAAACTTTCTCACTTTTTTATGATGAAAAGCGGGCATTTTTTCTTGATAACGCAGAGTATTTCTCAAGTAATTATAATCTTGTTTATACCCGAAATATTGCAGATCCTGATTACGGCGCAAAGTTAACCGGCAAAGAAGGCAAACACAGTTATGGTTTCTTTAGTGCAAATGATACACAAACCACTTTTATCAACCCTGGAAATTTAGGTTCAGACCTAGTGAGCTTAGATGAAAAGAGTTTATCAACTGCTTTAAGATATCGTTACGATTACAATGATGATTTATCAGTTGCAGCTATATCCACATTACGAAATGCTGATAGTTATCATAACTATGTGTACGGGGTCGATACTAAATACCGAATAGATGATTCTAATTCAATGTTATTTCAAGCACTTGGTAGTGACTCTTCTTACCAAGAAAATAACTTGATTTCCCCGGAAACCTTATCAGATCAAGCCTACAAATTTGATTTTTCTCATCAATCTGAGTATTGGGAGTTAGCTGCCGAGCAGCAATATATAGGTAAAGATTTCAGAGCTGATTTAGGTTATATGCCAAAAGCTGATTTTACTCAAAGCGATATAACAGCTGATAGATTATTTTATGGGGATGATAGTAGTTTTTGGTCTCAAGCCACTATTTCTGGCCAATGGCAAATACAACACAATACCAATAATGAATTAATTGCTAGAAGCCTAAGTTCCAGCTTTAGCATTGATGGTCCTTTATTGTCAGCGTTTACTTTACAATTAACACATGCCGAAAAAGTAGGCTTGCGACATAATAAAACGATTGACGCTATTGATGGCAACACGACTCGTTTTACAGAGAATCAATTGAATTTCTTTGGTGAGTTTGATCCCCTCATTAGCACTTATGCTTCAATTGAGGTTATTTTAGGTGATGAAATTGATTATCAAAATGACCGTTTAGGTAATATTACAGAAATTATAGGTAATATCACATGGAATGCCTCTAAGCATTTAGAAATAGATTTGTATCACACATTTAGCCAACTAGATGCCGATGGCAGTTATGTTTATAAAGCGAATTTAACAGACCTTCGCGTTTCTTATCAGTTTAACGTCAATAGTTATTTAAAATTAACGTTAGTGTATAGCGATGTTGATGAGAATGTTAACAATAACCCAATGGTTAATGTTTCAAATATAGAAAAACACTTATCTTCACAGCTGATTTACGCCTACAAGCTTAATCCTCAAACGGTATTTTTCTTAGGTTATTCTGACAGTAATTATCGTGATGACTTCCTGACACAACTAGAGAAAGAACAAAAAACATTTTTCACAAAAATTAGTTATGCTTGGATGCCATAACTTGTGGGTAAATATTAATCAACTAAAATCCCCCATAAGTACTCGGTTTTTCATACATTAAAACCGAGTACTGGTAAAATCAATAAAAAACGTTTCTTGTACTGTTTCACTGCTGGTGCCCGTTGATTTTTTTATTGTTAATTTTAACCATAGGCGCCACACCATTTGCTCTTGAGAGCAACTTCCTAACATAGTTTCAGCAACCATGTCAGTCTGAGTTAATTGATTGTTATTCTCTTTATTAACGGGTGAAAAAAACACTGGGACTTTCCCCATAAACATTTCTTTACCTTCCATATAGGCATCTACCTTGGCAATTTCAGTTAATGTCTTTTCTTCATTATCTAAACTGGTATTGTTTATTGAGTCAGAAGTAGCTTTAAGCGTTAAAAAAATAGAAAAAGGGACTTCTGTTAAAATTTTTCCTTGATCAAAAGCGACTGCAACTCTGCCAAACTGAGTATCAATAAAGCAATTACTCTGACTTTCTAAGCACTGGGCAGTTTTCAAAGTGGGTACATTATTGGTATCTGGTTTACAGGCAATAAGGAAGAAGAAAGTAAATAATAATGTCGTATAAAATTTAGGCATAATGATAACAGTAAGTACTTAAATTAAGTAAAAAAAATAATTTAGTTGATGTAAAGCAAGTTTCAGTCATTTTTTTATTGTAATACATCAAGTTTTCACTAATTGACTAATGACTTTATCGCATTAAGCCCTTATTATACGCATGGTTTATTATCAAGCTAGGTAATTAAGACAATTATGGTCTATAAATATTACTGTTCTTTAATATTTTATATTAAAGATTGGCTTTAATTTAAACCAACCACGTTAATAATTATAATTGCGGAATCCATAACATGACTCAAAGTAATACGTCAGCAGTAGAGTACAACTATAAAGTTGTACGTCAATTTACTGTTATGACGGTAATCTGGGGATTCGTTGGTACACTTATAGGTGTTATTATTGCTGCTCAACTCGTTTGGCCAGCATTAAACTTTGAAACACCTTGGTTAACCTACTCCCGTCTAAGACCTCTTCATACTAATGCAGTAATTTTTGCATTTGGTACTAGCGCTTTATTTGCAACTTCTTATTATGTAGTGCAGCGAACATGTAAAACAGCACTGTATGGTGGCAAGCTCGTCGCATTCACTTTTTGGGGATGGCAAGCTATTATTCTTGCTGCTATTATCTCGCTACCGCTTGGATACACTAGCACAAAAGAATACGCAGAATTAGAATGGCCAATTGATATTTTAATTGCTGTTGTTTGGGTATCTTATGCAACAGTATTTTTTGGCACATTGTTCAAGCGTAAAACGTCTCACATATACGTGGCTAACTGGTTCTTCGGTGGTTTTATTTTAACCGTTGCTGTTTTACATATTGGTAACAGCATGGCTGTGCCTGTTTCTATGATGAAATCTTACTCTATTTACTCTGGTGCTGTAGATGCCATGATGCAATGGTGGTACGGACATAATGCCGTAGGTTTCTTATTAACAGCAGGTTTCTTAGGTATGATGTACTACTTCGTCCCTAAACAAGCGGAACGTCCTGTATACTCTTACCGCTTATCTATCGTGCATTTTTGGGCTTTAATCTCTTTATATATTTGGGCGGGTCCTCATCACCTTCATTACTCTGCTTTGCCTGATTGGGCACAGACTGTTGGTATGGTAATGTCTATTGTATTATTCCTTCCTTCTTGGGGTGGTATGATCAACGGTATTATGACCTTATCTGGTGCTTGGCATAAACTTCGTCACGATCCTATTTTACGCTTCTTAATTGTTTCTTTGTCTTTCTATGGTATGTCGACATTTGAAGGCCCAATGATGGCAATTAAATCGGTAAACGCGCTTTCTCATTATACAGATTGGACGGTAGGTCATGTTCATTCAGGTGCTCTTGGTTGGGTTGCTATGGTATCAATTGGTGCGATGTACCATTTAATTCCTGTTTTGTTTAATCAAGGTCGTATGTACAGTATTCGTTTAATTAACATTCATTTTTGGATGCACACTGCTGGTATCGTTTTATATATCGTAGCTATGTGGATTTCAGGTGTTATGCAAGGATTAATGTGGCGTGCTGTAAATACTGATGGTACGTTAACTTATAGCTTTGTGGAAAGTTTAACGGCTTCGTACCCATTCTACATTATCCGTTTCTTAGGTGGTGTTTTAGTAGTTGCTGGCTTCGGTATCATGATTTACAACATGATGAAAACAATCAATGCGAAAGACGGAAGTCTTGAAGCAGTTGAAGCAACTTAAGGAGCAAACTATGAAAAATAATCATGAAAAAGTCGAAAAAAATATTGGTTTGTTTGTTATTTTTTCCATTATGGCGATCAGTATTGGTGGCTTAGTAGAAATTACTCCTTTGTTTTTCCAAAAAGAAACACAAACCCCTGTCGATAACTTAAAACCTTATACGGCACTGCAGATGGAAGGACGCGATATTTATATTCGTGAAGGTTGTCACGTATGTCACAGCCAGATGATTCGTCCATTTAGAGCTGAAACTGAACGCTATGGTCATTATAGTGTTGCGGGTGAACATGTATGGGAGCATCCATTTTTATGGGGTTCTAAACGTACAGGCCCAGACTTAGCTCGTGTTGGTGGTCGTTATAGTGACGATTGGCATCGTGTACATTTAATTGACCCTCGTGCAGTTGTACCAGAGTCAAATATGCCTTCGTTTAAATGGCTTGAAGATACCATGCTTGATGGCGAGATTACCGGTAAGAAATTGGAAACATTTAATTTTCTTACTAGAAACCGCGGTCATAAAGATGAAAATGGTGAAAATATTCCACTATATTCTGCTGAAGAAATAGCGGGTGCCAAAGATGCGGTTGCAGGCAAATCAGAAATGGATGCTCTTATCGCTTATTTACAATCTCTTGGCCACGCACTTAAGTAATGGCTATGGATTACGGTACGCTTCGAGGGGTTTTTGCCCTACTAATATTGGCACTTTTTATTATTATTGTTGCTTGGTCATATAATAAGAAACGCAAATCAGATTTTGATGATGCTGCGAACTCTATTTTTGATGAAAGTGATGTAAAAAATAATAAAAAAGAAATTAACAAGCAGGAGACTAATAACAATGTCTAGCTTCTGGAATATATGGATTTGGGTTCTTACCCTTGGCACATTAGTGGGTTGTTTTTTACTACTACGCATGTGTTTAAAGAATTTTGCTGGTGTTGAAGAAGGTGAGTCTATGGGCCACACCTTTGACGGCATTGAAGAGTTAAACAACCCACTACCAAAATGGTGGAGTACGTTTTTCTTGTTAACCATCATTTGGGCATTCGGTTATTTAGCACTATACGGTTTAGGCAGTTGGGATGGCTTACTAGGTTGGAAAAGCTCTAACCAAGGCATCTTAAATCTTGAAGAGTCAAAAGCTAAAACAGCTGAGAATTTGAAAGAAGGTTCTCATATCTTAGTACAATATGACCGTGAAGTAAGAGATGCAGATGAAAAGTATGCACCTATTTTTAACGCTTACGCTGCTCGTAGTATTGAAGACTTAGCAGCAGACGAAGAAGCAATAAAAGTAGGTCAACGCTTATTTTTACATAACTGTTCACAGTGTCACGGCTCTGATGCTCGAGGCACAACTGGCTTCCCTAACCTAGCAGATAAAGATTGGTTATATGGCGGTTCACCTGAAGCGATTAAAGAAACCATCTTAAATGGTCGTAAGGCCACAGGCATGATGGCTTGGGGCCCTTCAATTGGCGGTGAACAAGGCATTAAGGAAGTAGCCGCATATGTAATTAGTTTAAGTGGTCGCTCTGTAAACCCAGATCTTGCCGAAGCTGGTAAAGCTAAGTTTGCCATTTGTGCTGGTTGTCATGGTCCTGACGGACAAGGTAGCCTAGCAATGGGAACACCTATGGGTGCACCAAACTTAACCGATAACATTTGGTTATATGGTGGTTCACAAAAAGCAATTGAAGCTTCTATTCGCAATGGTCGAGCTGGTGTAATGCCACCATGGAAAGACATTCTTGGCGAAGAAAAAGTGCATGTTATTAGCGCTTATGTTTATAGTCTTTCTCAAGATAAATAATGCTTCATCATTAGCGTTAAGTTAACGTAAAAATAAAGGGCTTGTTAATTACTTAACAAGCCCTTTTTCTTTCTTAGTTTTTAATTTAAGTGCTTTGATAGATAAGCGTTTATACAATCCCTAGCCCAGTACTTCAAGTAAGGCTTCTACAGGGTGGCGTGGCTTCATACCTGCTAATCGTTTTACTTGGCTTCGACATGAAAAACCTGTAGCCAACACTTGTTCATCTGCTAAATCGTTAAGCTTACCCTGCCAACTCATGGTAAATAAGTCTTTAGAGTTTTCTAGATTAGATTTTTCATGACCATAAGTCCCCGCCATGCCGCAACAACCTAGAGGAACTTTGTCTAATGATAAACCAAAAGCGGTAAAAATATTCAGCCATTGATCTTCACTTTTAACTAGCGCTGTTTTCTCAGTGCAATGGGCAAATAATTTGTATCGAATATCATTAGCTTTCAGCTTTTGCTCTGTGACACGCTCATTTTGTTGAATTTCATTGATTAACCATTCATGAGCAAGAATAACCTCAAAATCGCCACGTTCACTGCCCAAAATTTGTTTATATTCATCTCGATAACAAAGTACTAAAGAAGCGTCCATGCCAATCATAGGGATACCTAATTGTTGCAGTTGATTTAAAAACTGCGCTGACGATTTGGCTGTTTTAGCAAAACGCGATAAAAAGCCTTTTACGTGTTGTGCTTTACCATTAGGTTTGAAGGGCAATAAAATAGGAATTAAACCAAGCTTATCTACTAACTTCATCATAGCTTGTACGGTTTTCGCATCATAAAAAGAGGTAAACGGATCTTGTACAATAAGTACATAATCTTTACGCTGTTTTTCAGTCAACGCTTGTAATTTAGCTAAATCAAATGAGCAAAAGCCCGCTGTTTTAACTCGTTCTTTTAATGTAGGAACAGAAAGCAAAGGGGTATCAACATAACCAATAGTTGCGCTAGAAAACTTATCGTAGAGTTTAGTCTTTAAGACGCTATTCACTACTGTGGGCGCTTTGGCTAATATAGGCGCTAACACTTCAACATTAGCAACTAAATGATCTTTTAGAGGTCTAGAGTAACGAGAATGATATAAGTTAATAAAGCGCGCTCTAAAGTCAGGCACATCAACTTTAATAGGACATTGGCTAGCGCAAGCTTTACATGCTAAACATCCCGACATCGCTTCCATAACTTCATGAGAGAAATCATCTTGATTAGTTTTATCAAATTTATGTTTAACTTTATTGATACTACGTTCTAATAACGCTTTTACTGACCAACCATTAATATTCTCTTCTAATGCTAAAACATCAACGCCCTGCTTTTCTAACAACCTTAACCATTCGCGCATCAGACCGGCTCTGCCTTTCGGTGAATGCCTTCTATCTCGTGTTACCTTACTCGATGGACACATTGGACTGTCAGCATCATAGTTAAAGCACAAACCGTTACCGTTACAGTCTAGTGCTGAGCTAAAAGAGTCTTTAACAACGACAGAAATTTGTTTGTCGAAATGTCCGCGTTTTTGATCATCAACAGACACTAAAGACTCTGTCGATTCGATCGGCGTGCAAATTTTTCCGGGATTCATCTTATTAAGCGGATCAAAGACACTCTTAATTTTTCTTAGTTCGGTAAAAAGCTGTTGACCAAAAAACTCAGGACCGTATTCAGAGCGATATCCTTTGCCGTGTTCACCCCACATTAAACCACCATATTTAGCGGTTAATGCAACAACCTGATCGGATATTTCTCTTAGTAGTTTCTCTTGGTTTTCATCACACATATCCAGTGCCGGACGTACATGTAACACACCAGCATCAACGTGACCGAACATGCCATAATGTAAACCGTGACTATCGAGTAATTGGCGAAACTCTGCAATAAAGTCCGCTAATTTTTCAGGAGGAACCGCGGTGTCTTCAGCAAATGCTAACGGTTTAGGGTTGCCATTTTTTTCACCTTCAAAGCCTGCACCTAATAAACCAACCGCCTTTTTACGCATACCATACAGTTTACCAATACTGGTAAGGTCTGAGGTTACTTGATAACCAATGACACCTTTATCGCTAGTTTCACTGTCGATAATATCCTGGTCAAGTTGTTGAGTCAGTTGAGCGACCTGCTCAGCCAAAGCTTCTACGCTTTCACCGTTGTATTCAACAATATTAATGCCATCCATCACTTTATTGGGTACATCTGTTATTAAATCACTCACAGAGTGCCAAACAATATCTTGTTTCGCGAGTGATAATACTTTTGAATCAATCGTTTCTACAGATGTGGCTTTCGCTTTAACTAACGCAGGAGAGTGACGCAGCGCTGAATCAAAACTATTATACTTAATATTAATTAATGTTTTTGCTGTAGCTATTTTGGTTAGGTTTAACTTTGCTTCACAGACAAAAGCTAATGAGCCTTCAGAGCCAGTGATTAATCGGCTTAAATCAAAAGTGGTTAGCTCGTCATTAAAAACATTTTCTAAATCATAGCCCGTTAAAAATCGATTTAAACGAGGAAATTTGTCTAAAATAAGTGCACGATTGTCTCGACAAGCATTAAGAGCTTGTTTAACAATTTTTCCATGGCTACTGTCGGTTTTTGCTAATTGTTCAGCTTCTTCAATAGAAAGTGGAGACGTTGATAGGTAATCACCATTAATCAATACCGACTCTAACCCTAAAACATGATCAGATGTTTTACCATACACTAATGACCCTTGACCTGAAGCATCGGTGTTGATCATGCCCCCAATAGTTGCTCGGTTACTAGTTGATAAATCTGGTGAAAAGAAAAAACCATACGGGCGTAAATAGTCATTGAGTTGATCCTTTACCACACCTGCTTCAACCCTTACCCAGTTTTCTTCAACGTTAATTTCTAAAATACGATTCATGTATTTTGATAAATCAACAACAACGCCTGGAGTTAAGCTTTGACCATTAGTTCCCGTGCCTCCGCCTCTAGCACTAAACTTAATGTCATTAAACTTAGCACTTGAAGCGAGTAAGCAAATAATTTGAATATCTTTTTGTGTTCTAGGGTGCAAGACCAACTGAGGTAGCTGCTGGTAAATACTGTTATCGGTTGCCACACTTAACCGCGCACCATAACTGGTATTAATATCGCCAGAAAATTGTTGAGAGATTAGCGATTGAGAAAATTCTTGATATAACTCAGAAACAAGGCTTTGAGGGTCTAACCGAGGTAGCATAATGATTAATTTTTAACAGCTTTTTGATGGCTAGCAGTATATCAGAGCTTTTCTTAAAAGTGAGTAAAATAATAAGGGCCAATAAAAAAGCCTAAGAACATTTGCATATAGTTAATGCATTACTCTTAGACTTAATTAGTAAGCTTTACCGCTGTATTAGTTAAAATTGCATTTAAAATGCAAAATTTAAATAGTGGCTATTTATGCTGTTCAGCTAAATATAACCAAGTTGGCAAAACTGTATCAGGGTTTAATGACACACTATCAATGCCTTTTTCAACCAACCATGCAGCGAAGTCTGCATGATCTGATGGACCCTGACCACAAATACCAACATATTTACCGCGCGCTTTACAGGCTTTTATCGCCATTTCTAATAGCACTTTAATGGCAGGATCTCGCTCATCAAATAAATGCGCGATTAAACCAGAATCTCTATCTAAACCTAAGGTTAACTGTGTTAAATCGTTAGAACCAATAGAGAATCCATCAAAATAATCTAAAAATTGATCGGCTAGTAAAGCATTAGACGGCAGTTCACACATCATAATAATGCGTAAACCGTTTTCACCACGCTTCAAGCCATGCTCAGCTAAAATATTAATAACAGCTTCTGCTTCGCCTAATGTACGAACGAATGGGATCATGACTTCTACATTGGTTAATCCCATGTCATTACGCACGCGTTTTATTGCTTCGCATTCTAAAGCAAAACACTCTCTGAAATCTTTTGAGATATAACGTGCAGCACCACGATAACCAATCATAGGATTTTCTTCTTCAGGCTCAAATTCTTCTCCGCCCACAAGGTTGGCATATTCATTAGATTTGAAATCAGACATACGCACAATCACTTTTTCAGGAGCAAATGCAGCAGCAAGTGTTGAAATACCTTCGGTAAGTTTGGCAATATAAAACTCTACAGGACTGTCGTAACCCGCAATTATATCATTAATTTCTTCTTTCAAATCGGCAGGTTGCTCATCAAAATTAAGTAATGCTTTGGGATGAACACCAATCATTTTATTAATAATAAATTCAAGTCGCGCTAAACCAATACCAGAATGAGGCAAACGAGCAAAAGAGAAAGCACGATCAGGGTTACCGACATTCATCATTATTTTAAGCGGCAGTTCAGGCATGGCATCAATTTCAGATTTAGTGACAGTAAAATCAAGCTCTCCGTCATAAATAAAACCGGTATCACCTTCTGCACACGAAACTGTTATTTTATCGCCTGTTTTAATTTTACTGGTGGCATCACCACAACCAACAACAGCAGGGATCCCCATTTCACGTGCAATAATTGCTGCATGACATGTGCGTCCGCCACGATTAGTAACGATAGCAGAAGCACGTTTCATGATTGGTTCCCAGTCAGGATCGGTCATATCGGTCACCAGTACATCGCCCGGTTGAATTTTATCCATTTCATCTAGTGAGGCTAAAACTTTTGCTTCACCAGAGCCTATTTTTTGCCCAATAGAGCGTCCTTCACAAACAATATTCGCACTGCTTTGTAGTTGATATTGTTCCATTACATTACCGGTTTCACGACTTTTTACTGTTTCAGGGCGTGCTTGAACAATGTAAAGTTTACCGTCTAAGCCATCTTTTGCCCACTCAATATCCATTGGACATTTGTAATGCTCAGCAATAATAACCGCTTGTTTAGCAAGCTCTTGCACTTCAGCATCGGTCAATGAAAATCGGTTTGAATCCTTCTCATCAATATCAACAATTTCAACTTGTTTACCGTGTTCGCCACTATCTGAATAAACCATTTTAATGGCTT
Source organism: Colwellia sp. SU-HH01217 (assembly GCF_057543495.1). Taxonomy (NCBI): domain Bacteria; kingdom Pseudomonadati; phylum Pseudomonadota; class Gammaproteobacteria; order Alteromonadales; family Colwelliaceae; genus Colwellia; species Colwellia sp. SU-HH01217. The sequence continues at coordinate 91,314 of NZ_BAAJLX010000005.1, forward strand.
TGCTACCAATATTACGGCGAACAACAGCAGGTTTACCTTTGGCTAATGTTGGTTTGTGTACATAAAACTCATCTGGGTTAACCGCCCCTTGTACAACCATTTCGCCAAGACCAAATGAAGAAGTAATAAAGACCACATCTTCAAAGCCAGACTCTGTATCAATTGAGAACATAACACCAGAAGCTGCAATATCGCTGCGCACCATGCGCTGAATGCCTGCAGAAAGTGCAACACCACGATGATCGTAACCTTGGTGAACACGATAAGAAATAGCCCTATCGTTAAAGAGAGATGCAAAAACATGTTTAATGGCTAAAAATACCGCGTCCATGCCTCGCACATTTAAAAAGGTTTCTTGTTGACCAGCAAACGAGGCATCAGGCATATCTTCCGCTGTTGCTGATGAGCGAACGGCAAAAGAAGCATCATCAACAAAACCCGCTGCAAGTTGCTGATACGCTTGTTCAATGGCTTTTTGCATGTCAGGTAAAAATGGTGTGTCGATAATCCATTGACGAATCGACTCTCCAGCTTTTGCCAGCGCAGATAAATCGTCCACATTTAAATCATCAAGCAATTTATAAATTTTATCGTTAAGACCGCTTTGCTCAAGAAACTCATTAAAGGCAAAAGAAGTAGTCGCAAAGCCACCAGGAACTTGTACCCCCACGTTTGCTAAATTTGAAATCATCTCACCAAGTGATGCATTTTTACCGCCTACACGATCCACATCACCCATGCCTAAGTTTTCATACCAAAGTACATAATCTTGCACAACAAAATCTCCAAAAAAGATAAAAAAGTGTGAGTCTTACTCTTTTAGTTCACTAAAAATAGAGTAAGCTAATACCAATAAAATTATTTGTATTAACTGATATTCTACACTGGCAAATAGTGAAACAAAAATAGTTATTCGGTATAAATGTGACATTAATTAGTGCCTAGCTATAACAAAAAGATCTTATCCGTTAAACTTTTCATATAGGACAACACATGCGCGCTGCTTTTTATATATCTGACGGTACAGCAATAACCTCTGAAGTTTTTGGTCACGCCTTACTTTCTTTATTTCCTACTGAATTTGAACACTTCACTATTCCTTTTGTTGAAAGTGTTGAAAAAGCAAAAGAAGTAAAAGATAAAATTAATAAAAAAACAAAACACACTGGTGAACCGGCTTTAGTCTTTCATACCTTCGTTAACCCTGAAATTCGTGAAGTTATTGATAGCTGTGATGGCGTCATTTATAATTTTTTAGAACAGTTCGTTTCTCCACTTGAAGAAAAACTTGGTATTAAAGCAAAACCAAAAGCCCATCGTACCCATAGTATTCATGAAAATAGTTATGACTATCGAATAGATGCAGTTAATTTTGCTTTGGCTAACGATGATGGTTCAAATATTACAAACTTTGAACATGCCGATGTAATTTTAGTAGGAGTTTCTCGTTCTGGCAAAACGCCAAGCGCATTATATCTTGCCTTACAATATGGCATAAAAGCAGCAAACTACCCCTTTACTGACGACGACATGGATGAACTAAAACTGCCAAGTTTTTTGAAAAAACATAAAAAGAAACTCTTTGGTTTAACTATAGATGCTCAACGGTTAATGGACATTAGAGATGGTAGAATGGCAAACAGTAAGTATGCCTCTGCACGGCAGTGTCGAATGGAAGTTCGAGAAGTAGAAAAACTTTACAAACAAGAAAAAATCCCTTATTTAAATACAACTAAATTTTCGGTTGAAGAAATAACCGCAAAAATCCTTTCTCAGACAGGCTTACAGCGATATAAATACTAATTTTTAATGTTCTATGTCAGCATTTATTGCCAACTCGCTCGTCTATAGAACAAATTAGTTGGTAAAAAATCAATAAAGCGGTTCACAATACCGCTTATATTCGCTATGTTAGCGCCATATTTAATAGTGGCAAAAGCAGTTATATAGCGAAGTTGCCATACACTTAGTTGAAAAATCATGACGATTAAAACAGATGAATTTCGCACAACGTTGATTGAGAATCTCGTTTCTCCTGCCGAGCTTGCGAATAAAATTCCTTTAAAAGAAGAAACTGCTGACTTTATTATTTCCAGCAGAAAAGAAATTGAAGCGATTATCAGTGGTGAAGACGATCGCTTATTAGTGATTATCGGCCCTTGTTCGATTCATGACACCGATGCTGCTATTGATTACGCAAAGCAGCTTAAAGTGCTCCATGAAAAATATCGTGACCAGTTATTAATTGTAATGCGAGTATACTTTGAAAAACCTCGTACTACTGTGGGTTGGAAAGGTCTGATTAGCGATCCTGATTTAGATAAATCATTCCGTGTTGCCAAAGGTTTAAATTTAGCACGGCAATTACTCGTTGATATAAATGAAATGGGCTTACCCGCCGGCACCGAATTTTTAGACATGGTTACCGGTCAATATATTTCAGATCTTATTAGCTGGGGAGCTATTGGTGCAAGAACAACAGAGAGCCAAGTCCATCGCGAACTCGCTTCAGCATTGTCTTGCCCTGTTGGTTTTAAAAACGGTACTGATGGCAATGTAAAAATAGCCATTGATGCCATTAAAGCATCAAGTGTGCCTCATGTTCTTTATTCTCCTGATAAAAGTGGCCAAATGTGTATTTATCAAACCCACGGTAACCCATTTGCCCATGTAATTTTGCGAGGAGGTAAAGCGCCCAATTATCACGAAGAAGATATACAACAAACTGAAAAAGTTCTGGAAAGTGGCGCTCTAAAACCACGAATTATGGTAGATTGTAGCCATGGTAATAGTTATAAAGATCACAACAAACAAATTGATGTAGCACGATCCATTGCCGAACAAATTGAACAAGGCAACAAGTCGATATTTGGCGTAATGATTGAAAGCTTTATCGTTGCAGGTAATCAAGCAGTAAAAGCCGACACACCACTAACCTACGGGCAAAGTATAACAGATGCCTGCGTAGATTTAGATGCCAGTGTGGATATTCTAGCGTTATTATCCAATGCAGTTAAAGGCCGTCAACAGTAACATTATCAATAAGTTTAAGTAAGTTTATACGAAAAAGACGAGCGTTTTATACGCTCGTCTTTTATTTTTGTCTAATGAGTCGCCAAACACTTAGATACACATTAGTGATATTAAATAACTTGAGTTCTGCTTAACAAATATTTCTCTAGTAGCTATTTTTCCTTACTTCTTCGTTCAATTTCTTACAATAGGCCAACCATTAACGCGAAATTTTCCTTGAATTAAGCATCCCTATCAAGCTAGAGAGGTAAAAATAGTTATTTATTTTTCAAATTATTAACTATATCTTAAACCGAATTCAGGTTAAATAAGTTGTTCAATTAAGCCATCGCTGGCATCTTCAACTAAATCTAGCACAAAACGAAAGCCATTAGCTCCACCATAATAAGGATCTGGCACTTCTGCTTCTTCATAATTGAGTGCAAAATCTAAAAATAACACTATTTTATAACGCAGTTCAGGCGGAGCTATTTTTTTCAATTCGTCGACATTATGCTGATCCATTGCGAGTATTAAATCAAAATCATTAAAATCATCAATCGTGACTTTACGTGCTTTTATACCGTTAAATGAATAGCCTCGCTCAGCACCCATTTTTTGTGCACGATGATCAGGTTTCTCACGCACATGTGCTCCTACTGTGCCTGCAGAGTCTATAAGTAAAGATAAACCTTGCTCTTGTGATTTCTTCCTAAATACAGCTTCTGCACTTGGTGAGCGACAAATATTGCCCATGCAGACAAATAAGACACTTTTAATGTTTTTAATAGTCATATAACTAGCCTGATATTCCCTGATATTTCTTTTGTGAGAGTAACACTACTACAAGAATAAAATAACTGATTATTTAATAAAATTAGTGAAAAACACAATAAAACTGTTTTTTTCCAGTTACTTGACACACTTAAAAGTCCTTCCTATATTTAGTTATGGCTTAAATTTATATGAAAATCACCTGCCACATGATGATGATAAAGATTCAACATTAGAGTGATATATAAACCTTATTAATAATAGTAAGCCAATTTAGAATATACACTAGTAGATTTGAATTACATGAAGTCTTCATAAGGAATTTCCGTACTGTGATATCCAAACAAAGGAATGAACAAGCATTAACTCAATACGATGATATTGAGACTTACCTTAATGTAATATTCAACAATACTGGCGAGCCAATATTCGTAAAAGATAAAGACTGCAAGCTGCTCTTAGTTAACGATGCATTTTGTAAAGTTTTTGGATTAAATAGAAACATTATTATAGGCACCACTCTTGCTGAAAAAGTGTCTAAAGATGAAATGGAGCATTTTCTTGCCGTTGATAAACAAGTGCTCAAAGACGGTAATGAAATTATTTGCGAAGAAACCCTCACAATTAGCGGTGAAGATAGTAGAACAATTTTAACCAAAAAGAATCGGTTTACAGACTCTCACGGAAACTATTTTATTGTCGGGATTATTCACGATATTACTGAGCGTAAACAAGCAGAAGAACGTGAAAAATCACGAGCACATGTATTAGAGCTAATCACCAGCGGTAATGCCTTAACTGTTATTTTAGAAGCTATTATTCAGGTTGTTGAACAAAAAAAACCTAACATGTTATGCAGCATTTTATTATTAGATGACACAGGGGAGCACCTATTAAGTGGCGCTGCATCGAGTCTGCCAAAGTTTTATAACGAGGCAATAGATGGAATAACAATTGGTATAGGTGTTGGTTCCTGCGGCACCGCGGCTTTTACTAATGAACGAGTTATAGTAGAAGATATTCAAACACACCCTTACTGGCAACCTTATAAGGAACTAGCGAAAGAAGCGAAATTAGCCGCTTGTTGGTCAGAACCCATTCGTTCAACAAAAGGTGATGTTTTAGGTACTTTTGCTATATATCACCGCGAAAAAAATTATCCAACACCACTCGATCTTACTGTAATAGAGCAAACTGCTAATTTAGCGAGTATTGCAATCGAAAAGAAACAAGCTGAAGATAAAATAAAACTTGCTGCTACAGTTTTTTCTCATGCCCGTGAAGGAATAATTATTACTGACGCGACAGGAAAAATTTTAAAAGTTAATGATCGCTTTACCGAAATATCTGGTTACAGCAGAAAAGAAGCTATCGGCCAAAATCCGCGAATTTTACAATCAGGTAAACACTCGCCAAGCTTTTACCGAACTATGTGGCATGAAATCATTACCAAGCATTATTGGACAGGTGAAATTTGTAATCGCCATAAAAATGGTCAAATTTATACCGAACTGCAAACCATAAATACAGTTAGAGATGTGCATGGCATTATTACCCATTTTGTGGCTCTGGGTAATGACATAACAATAATGAAAGAGCATCAAAACCAGTTAGAGCATATCGCTCATTACGATTTACTAACTAATCTCCCAAATAGAGTTTTATTAACAGATAGGCTATCTCAAGCTATATTGCAATGTAACCGACAGAACCAATCACTTGCTGTTGTTTTTTTAGACTTAGACGGATTTAAACAGGTTAATGATGCATACGGCCATGATGTAGGTGATAAATTTCTAGTTTCTTTATCTCTATTAATGAAAGATGCCTTACGAGAAAGCGATAGCTTAGCAAGAATTGGCGGAGATGAATTTGTTGCTGTTTTAACAGATATAAAAAGTCTGGCTCACTGTGAACAAGTAATAGAGCGTTTATTAATCGCGACATCCACTCCAGTTACAGTTAACAACATCATGTTAAATGTTTCTGCAAGTATAGGTGTTACCTTATACCCTAAAGATAATGTAGGTACTGATCAGCTTATACGTCATGCAGATCAAGCAATGTATATAGCTAAAGATCTAGGGAAGAATCAATTTCACTTATTTGACACAGTTCAAGATAACGTCGTAAAAATGCAACAAGAGGTTTTAGAGTCGATAAGAGTCGCATTAGACTCTCACCAATTTGTTCTATATTATCAACCTAAAGTGAATATGCGAACAGGACAGGTCATAGGAGTAGAGGCTTTAATTCGTTGGCAACATCCAAAGCGCGGTCTTCTCAGTCCTATTGAATTCTTACCCGCTATAGAAAACAATCCAATGATAATCGAAGTTGGTGAATGGGTTATTGCCGAAGCCTTAAAGCAAATCAATCAATGGCAACAATCTACTTCCTCATTGTCATTAAGCATTAGTGTTAATATTGCAGCAGTTCAATTACAACAACCTAACTTTAATCAGAGACTAAAGTCTCTTCTATCGGCTCACACAGATGTAGATTCGAGTAAATTAGAGTTAGAAGTACTTGAAACCAGTGCCTTAGAAGATGTAAATCACGTTTCTACTGTTATGAATTCCTGTATTGATTTAGGTGTAAAATTTTCACTCGACGATTTCGGAACAGGTTATTCTTCTTTAACTTATCTCAGAAGATTGCCTGTAGACTTAATAAAAATCGATCAGAGTTTTGTTAGAGACATGCTATCTGATCCAGAAGACTTAGCTATTGTTGAAGGTGTAATTGCCTTAGGAAATTTATTTAAGCGACGGGTCATTGCAGAAGGTGTTGAAACCATTGAGCATGGCACAGCCCTTTTGAAAATGGGCTGTGATTTAGCTCAAGGCTATGGAATTGCTCGTCCTATGCCAGCCGATGATATTCCTCAATGGGCGCTCAACTGGCAAGCCGACAAGTCTTGGTCAATTTAGATTAGAATAATTAAAACACTATATGTTAATAATTTTACAACCCCTAAATCATTCACGAGCTGTTACTAATCTTTTATAATAAATATTATTACTTTTATAAATATCATTGATTTATTCGATAATTTTGAAGTTCTCTAGCGCTTAGTAAAAGCACAAGTAAAAACCATGAAAGAGACAACGCTCCCCCGCTACTGGTGCTTTCTGGATCTGTTTGTTTTGCAATCGTTTCATTAGCAATAATCGCGATACCACCTGGATCGTCAACACTGCCGTTTGCTATACCATCGGCATCATTCGAACCACCATCTTCAATTAGCAAGCGCAAGCATAAATGACCTTGTGTTAATCCTTCTGTATATAAATTGCTGTGAGGCGCAGGACAAACACCATTAACATCACTGCTACTGGCAACAGCATTATTAGCATCGACAACAAAGTCTTGCCATTCATTGTCAGGGGTAAACTTGCGATAAACACCGTATTTAGGAATTTCATTTTGTAATGGGATAACGACATAAACAGAACGACCAAAGGGGTGGATATTATTAATTTCAAAATCAAAGTATTCATTTTGATGTTGTAAGCTATCATTTGGTATTAATAAGGTATCAAGGAGTTCTTGCTCTGAAAGTTGCACACCATCAGAAAATCGTAGGCGAGCATATTTCCCTAAGGTTAATTGTAAACCAGGCTCAGTTTCCATCAATTTAACCACAGCAGCGTTAACGTGTAACGGCTGTAAATAAGGTATCTTGGAATTATCAATAAAAGCAGGTAAACCATCAAGATCATCATCTAGATAACCTTCTGTAATATCATTCACGCCATCTCGATCCGTATCAGAAACAGTTAACCTTGGTTGACTGGCTAACAACGGAATTGATAAATACTTAGTTTGAGACAAGTTATTATTAACATTGTCACTTCCATCATCAGTAATTGTCACCGACAAACTAAATAAGTTATGTAATTCCGCTGGTAATTCAATTGATGAGGGCTGAATAAAAACTGACCTTTGGTTAGCGCTAATGTCCACAGTTAAATATTCTGGGATGTGCCAATCAATAATGTGTGTATCAGCCAGATTTGAGTCGTTAATTAATAATTTAATTTCTACTTCTCCATCATCTTTAGCGATTGATGAAACTGAAACACCTTGTTGGACGATAGTTAATTGCGCTGTTGGCATCACGTTATTTTCAGTAACGGTAATAACATGTCGATTATTGACACCAGCATTAACACTTTGCTTAAATTTAACAATAAGCTCTTCATCTTCCTCGTAAAAAAGATCCGCTGATAATTCAATATCAACATAGCCTTGCACACCAGAGGTGATCACTATTTTATTAGCGCTGATTCGATAATCAGAGCCATCAACACTGCCACTTATCGATAGGGGTATTGCTAAAGGATAATTAGGTGCAGGCCCAGAAAGTACAACAGACACGCGTGCAGTCCCCCCTTCAGCAACTATTTGAGAAGATGAAAAGTTCACTAAGGGGTGAACATTAATCACTTGTTCATGATCTGCAATGTTGCCCGCCTCATCAACAGCTCTCCAAGTGATAGGAATTAAGCCTGATGCTACATTTTTTACTCCTAACTCAAAACCAATTGCAGATAAATCACAACAGTTTTCGCCATCATGACCATCAGAAACACTCACTCTGGTTGATGCTAATAACTCATTTAAAGTCAGCTCAGTAAAGGTATGTTTAGCAAACACGTGTATTGCTTGTGGCGGCTCAATAACTGGTGGATAATCGTCAAGTAAAGGGTTGGTATTAGCAAAAGCTTCATCTGAGTTATTCACGCCATCTGCGTCAGTATCTAATAAGCCATCATCTGCATTTAACGGATCAAAGCCATTAACTAATTCAAAGCTATCACTCATGCCATCATTATCATCATCCAAATCGGCATTATTACCAATAAGATCGCCATCAGTATCGGTGGTTTCATTGGGATCTAAGGGCATTTGATCCGCATGATCTAATACGCCGTCATTATCATCATCATTGTCTAACACATTACCTTGACCGTCATTATCGGTATCTAACGTTTCAATAGGATCTAAAGGAAAGGCATCATCGACATCAGCAACACCATCATTATCGTCATCACTGTCTTCATTATCGCCTAAGCCATCAACATCATTATCAAAGGCTTCATTTGGGTTTAAAGGAAATAAGTCAAATGCATCGAGCACGCCATCGTTATCATCATCGCTGTCTAATACATTGCCTTGACCATCTTTATCAGTATCAAGGGTTTCAGTACTATCGAGTGGCAGATCATCTAAATCATCTGTTACGCCATCACCGTCGTCATCACTATCACGATGATTACCAATACCATCACCGTCGGTATCAACACTCTCATTTGGATCTAAACTAAAGGCGTCAACTTCATCTAATACGCCATCGTTATCATCATCGGTGTCGGCATTGTTACCTATGCCATCGCCATCAGTATCAAACCATTCTAGAGGATTGGTTTCAAAGGCATCTTCAACATCAATGTAGCCATCGTTATCGTCATCACTGTCGGCATTATTGCCCACACCATCACCATCGGTGTCAAATTGTTCAAACTCATCTAAACGAAATGCGTCGGTTGCATCTAGCTCACCATCGTTATCGTCATCAAGATCAATATTATCGCTTATACCATCATCATCAGTATCTATGTATTGCGTTGGGTTAAGTGGAAACTCATCTTCAATATCAATGATACCGTCATTATCATCATCGCTATCAGCATTATTACCAATGCCATCACCATCAGTGTCTAGTGTTTCATTAGGATTTAAAGGAAATGCATCAATACCATCATTTACGCCATCTCCGTCATCATCAAGATCGGCATTATTGGCAATGCCATCATTGTCTGTATCGGTAGTTTCTAGCATATCTAATGGCTCAGCATCATCACTATCTACTATTCCATCACCATCATCATCGCTATCAGTATTATTACCAATACCATCGCCGTCTGTATCTAGAGTTTCTGTTGCATCAAGAGGAAAAGCATCAAGGTTATCTAAAACACCGTCTCCATCATCGTCTGTATCGGTGTTATCAGGAATACCATCTGAATCTGTATCAACCCATTCGGTAGGATCTAATGGCGCGAAATCATCACCATTAACAATTCCATCACCGTCTATATCTGCATCGGCATTATTGCCAATACCATCTGAATCAGTATCTAAACTTTCAGTGTTGTCTAAAGGGAACGCGTCAAGAAAATCATCAACACCATCGCCATCAGCATCTGGATCAGGACCATCACAAAGCCCATCACCGTCAGTATCTAAGCGCTCTAGTGCATCGTCAGGACAGGCATCTTGGTTTGGTGAGTTTGGAAAACCATCGCCATCTCTGTCGGGATCAGCATTGTCGCCAATACCATCGCCATCTAGATCTAAATGTTCCGTAGCATCAAAAGGTAGCGCATCATTAATATCTAAATAGCCATCATTATCATCATCTGTATCAGTATTATTGCCGACTCCGTCTCCATCATTGTCATACCACTCACTAGGATCATCAGGCCAAATATCCACGACATTGACGACACCATCCCCATCTCTGTCACCATCAGATGCATCGCCCACACCATCGCCGTCTAAATCAGCAAATTCAAATGGGTTAAGTGGAAATAAATCAGAAGCATCGGGCACACCATCACCATCATCATCAAGATCAGCATTATTGCCTATACCGTCAAGATCGGTGTCAATAGTTTCGCTTGGATCTAAAGGAAACGTATCATAAAAATCAATAATTCCATCATTATCGTCATCACTGTCTGCATTGTTACCTATGCTATCACCGTCAGTGTCTAACCATTCGTCGGGATTAATGGGGAATACATCCATTAAATCAGGGTAAGAGTCATTATCGTCATCAGTATCTTCGTTATTACCTAATCCATCGTTATCTGTGTCTAACCACTCATAATGGTTGATTGGGAAAGGATCATAGATGTCAATTACAAGATCACCATCATCATTGTTATCAACGTTATTATCTAAACCGTCACCATCGATATCTGGATCTGTGTTATTACCAATGCCATCAAGGTCGGTATCAAACCATTCAGTAGGATCTGCGGGAAATTTATCAATGGTATCATCGTAACCATCGCCATCGGTATCAACAGCAAATACAGAGGTACTTACAAGAAAAAAGACTAAAAAATAGAATTGATAAACGCGTCTCATATAAAACCTCTGGAAAATGGTCTACACCAATTTTCAATGAATATTTAGCTAGCAAAGATTAACAAATTACATTTGTACAATCTGTTACATATTTGTATCGGCTAATGTAATTGTTACTTTAATAGTAGAAAGGATATTTGTTTATTGCTAATAAGCAGTTTGACGACCAAAATGATAATCAAACCCTAAAAATAGCGAACTAACATCGCCATATTCAGAATAACTAGGGTAGTATTTTACACCAACATGTACCGAGGTTGATTGTGATATTTTATAGTAAGTAAGAAAAGACAGCACCGCATTAACATCGCCTTTTTCAGACAATATTTCATCTTCTAATGTTTCTTCGATAGGGAATATCAAGCGGCCTTCGGTTAAAGAAACAGATGCACCCGCCTGAACTTCAAAAGTAAGGTTTTTAATAACTTTGTTGTAACTTCTTGGAAAATATCGATACGTTAGAGCAATATCCACAGTATCAAGAGACATATCATAATCTTTGTTATTCCAATTAACATTAACATTGTCGAGTGTGTTATAAGAAACCTTCCAATTCAATGCTTTTTGTTTAAAAAAGTTATCGGTAACTCCTAAACTATAACCATAAGTACCAGCATCTAACACTTTGTGTGCTTCTACATTAACTTCTAATGCCGACGCATTAAAAGTGAAGCAAGTTAATATAAGTGCCCCAACAATTAACGCTTTAGTGTACACCTCTTTTTGATACTGGGCAGATACTTGTTTTAAACTAGGTTTGTTATTTTTTTTAATCGTTGTCATCAGTTCACCATTGTCAAAATTTCGTCGACTTATTAAATTTATTATTTGGATAAATCGACGATGCAAATATCAAACCATTATCATTTATTGTTTACATTACAGATCAAAAATTCAAACAATACTCACTTAAGCTTAATAAACATAACAATACCGTCATGATCTGATGATCGCATCGCATTATTGCCATCATTAACTAATGCAGCAGGTGCATCAGCATTACCTCGAGCGTAAACAACATGATTAACAAAAGGCGTAAGATGCTGGCTTGTAAGGATATGATCAAGTACTTGTGCGCTGCCTTGATAAACAAATGAGTACTGCTCTTTTTTATTAAGTAAGCTAACTTGGTTAGTTAATTGAGGACTTACTGGGCTTGGTTGCCAAAGTAAATTATCACTTTTAACTGCTGTGCCAGTGATTTGTCCTAACACATCGACATAGCCATCGCTAAATTGGTAAGCGTTGAAGTCCCCTGTAACCGCTAAATTCACGTTAGCTTCTTTACTTTGTATAGCTTGAATAGCATTTGCAACAAATTGGGCCTGTGCTAGCCGCTTTTCTCTAACACGCTCACTTGTATCAACTTTATTCAAACTTCGATTATGGACTACTAACACTTGTATGGGGAAGTCGTTGCTAGCGTTTTTCATGCGACCTTTAAATAATAGAGGTGGTCGATCATTTAGCCATTTTGATTTGCCTGCATATGTAAATTGAGTATTTTTCCCCAACTGAACAATTTCATCCGTTTCTACTGTATCACGGACCAAAAAACCCACATCAATTCCGCCATAATCATTACCTTCAACAAGATAAGGCCTATAATTAACCTCATTGTCTTCTTTATTAATTTTGTCAGCTATTTTCTTTAAAACAATCAAGTTATCTACTTCGCTAACCGCTAATATGTCAGGTGAATTCATTATTGTTCTGACAAATTGAGAAAGCTTCGCTAACCTCACTTCATATTTATCTACAACTTGAGAAGGACGATACATATTAAGTGAACCTACTGTCATTTCGTTTTCATTTTTATCACGAATACGATTCAAAATAATTGGCTGTTCACCAACGGTTAAAGTTGTAGGCCAAACTTGGTAGTCACCAAACGAATATGCAAGCGGCCCTGAAGCGGAAACCTGTTGCCCAACAAAAAGCTCAACACTTGTGCCTGACAATGCTTCTGGCGCAATTTCAAATATTTCTGGATTGCCATCAAATATCGGGAAACCATTTTTACCTGGGTACAAGATACCTGGCTCTCGAAATGCACGATTGTTGCCAATAATAACTGCGGCATCACCGTATTTATCTGTAGGCCCAGTGACAATCCCTTTAAAAGAGACCAACATAGACTCAAACCTTTCTAATGCATTAATTGCTACAGGCTGAGTTTTTAAAATAGTATTTTCATCTAAAGTACTAACTATGGGTAACGAGTTATTCGAACTTTTTACCGTCACTAATGCGCCAAAAGCAAACTGAGTAAAACCTTTAAACTCGACGACTTTACCAACAACTGTCACCATATCGCCAATCACCACTGAAGGTTTATTTCGTGTAAATACATAAACCCCGTCAGAAGTTTCAATATCACCATCACTTCGTTGTGTCGGCGTTTGCATAAAAAAACCTGATTGAGTCAATGCAGTAACAACATTGTCTTGTGTCGTTATTTTTTGATTATTATAAGGAGAGCTTAACCCCTGCCCTTGAATTTCAAATATTTCAACAATAAGTTGTTTATCGTTTTTATTTTCAAGGGGAAATTGTACATCCAGCTCTTTTTCTTGACTATTAGCTATAGGTGACAATAATGTTGAAACGAGTAAAACTTTCAACCAAAGCCCCATTTTTAATAGATTATATTCTTTATTATTTACTTTATTTTTCATCAACACTCTCTCAACTTGAGCTACTTGGTGGATGTTCATATATGAACATCGAATTCTTTGATCTTTTAACTGATAAAAATGACTTAATTTAGTATTTATAACTGCTTAATTATTTAACACTTCAAACAACGAACCTACATTTAAAGTAAATACTCTTAAATTACAATAAATTACAAAAACAAAAAACAAATAAAACCCAGTAACCAACCTTTTAGTCAAGAATTAATCTTTCGGCAATTTATTAGGTTTTAGTTAATAAAACTTTAACATTAAAGCTGTACCATCTCTTTAACTTAATTAACCCTATTTAAAAAAAGAGGAATAAACACACTAAATACAAGAACTTACAAATTAAGTTATTTTTATAAGCAATTAATTAACAATTGCAATATAATGTAACCGAACAAAAAACAGACTTAAATATTAATGGCTATAACAAAGAAAGAGAGCCAAAGATAAAAGCTTGACTGAACCGTCAGGAAGTGAAAGTCTTGTAAAAGCCAAAAGGATTTATATGATTAAATCTGTAATTACATTCATATAAATGAGCTACTTTTGGATAAACAGAGTTAGTTATAATTTTTGCTTACAACTAAAAAGACAGTGCAATAATTGACTAATTCCTTTAACACATTATTTGGGAAATACTTCAACATGAGAACTGCAAAACTCACTCAAGTTGCTAGCGCTATTGTAATGGCAATTGGCCTTTCTACATCAGCTATGGCAGCAGACACCTCTTCATCAATGCGTGGTAAAATTTTAAACCCTGACGGCAATGCGGCAGCTAATGTTAAAATTACCGTATTGCATCAACCTTCAGGCACAACGCGTGAATTCGTCACGAATGACTCTGGTTCATTTGTGGCCAATGGTTTACGTGTTGGCGGTCCTTATACGGTAGTTATCGACTCTGATACCTACAGTGATGCTAGCTTAGAAAATATATTTTTAAACCTTGGTGATACTTTTCGTGTTAACCAGCAATTAGAAAGTCTTAATATAGAGCGAATTGAAGTAACAGGAAATCGTTACTTACAAACTGCAGGTGGTTCAAACAGCGTGTTTGGTGGAGAAGCAATTAATAATGCACCAAGCTTTAATCGCGATATTAAAGATGTTGCCCGAATGAACCCATTAGCTACTATTAATGGCAGCGGTGAATTAGTTTTTGCTGGTGGTAACCCTCGCTCTAACAGCCTAACAGTTGATGGTATCAGTCAAAATGATGATTTCGGACTAAACTATGGTGGTTACCCTACTCAACAACCACCAGTAGCTTTAGATGCTATTGATCAAATATCTGTTGATGTATCTCCTTTTTCAGCTAAAAAAGGCAATTTTGGTGGTGGTACTGTTAATGCTGTAACTAAATCAGGTTCAAACGACTTTAAATTTTCAGGCTTTGCTGAAACATCAACCCCAAGCATGGCTGGTGATGTACAAAAGATAGATGCTATTACTGAAGATGGACGTGACGTTTTAGATGATAAAGGTAATAAAACATTCGAAACGTCAATGGTTTCTCCGATTGTCACCGTTGAACGTTTTGGTTTTAACCTTGGCGGACCAATTATTAAAGATGAGTTGTTTTTCTTCGTAAACTACGCTAACTGGTCAAGTAAACTAGATTTAGATTACGGTTTTGAAAATTCTGGCGCTACGCATGAATATGATATTTCTCAAGAACAGTTTGACGATTTCAACCGTATCCTTAATGATGTTTATGGTTTACAAGACTCTTTAGGTGGAGATCCTACTGATACCAACGAAACGTTATTAGCTAAACTAAGTTGGAATATTAGTGACGCACATCGTTTTGATTTAACTTATCAATGGCAAGACGATCAAGACGAGCGTAACTTCGGTACGGGCGGCGATACGGTAACGATGGCGTCAAACCGCTATACTTACGCAACAGATATGAGTAACATCGCGGCGAAATTATACTCTGATTGGACGGGTGAATTTAGTACTGAAATTGGTGTAAGCTATAAAGATGTTAAATCTGACAGTGTTACCAATTCAAACTTAGGTGCAGTAGAAGCAACAACGTTCTATCGTGGTCCTTCTTTCGTTTTTGGTACCGACAGGTATCGCCATGCTAACGTATCTCAAACTAAAAACTTAATTCTTTCATTCGATGGTACTTACTTATTCGATGATCATGAAATTCAGTTTGGTTTACAATATGAAGATTTAAATTTATATAATTTGTTTGGTGATAATGCTAAAGGCTCTTGGGAGTTCTCTAGTTTTCAAGAGTTTGAAAGCCAAACAATTGGACAGTATAGCCAATTTAGTTACGGTAATGCCTATACTAATGATGTAAACGACTTAGCTTATGATGTATCTCGCAGTCAATTGTCTTTGTATGTTGAAGACACCTACTACCTTACTGATGACGTAGTCCTTACGGCAGGTATCCGATACGAGCGTTTATCATCTGATGATACTCCTACACTCAATACTGCGTTTGAAAATACCTATGGTTATAACAACCAAGAAAACCTAGATGGTTTAGATATTATTTTACCTCGTGTAAATGTTGAATGGACAGCAACTGATGACCTTACCCTTGCATTCGGTATTGGTCGTTTCCAAGGTGGCATTCCAAATGTTTGGTATAACAATCCATTTCAAAACGACGGCTTAACTTATGTGGCAGCGCCAGAAAATGCGATTGATGCTTATTATAATGTTAATCCAGTGACTTCATTTGATGGAGTACCACAAGACATTCAGAACTCTTTAGTACAGGGTGCTGGTAGTACTAACTACACTGATCCTAACTTTAAACTTCCTTCAAGCTGGCGCTCTCGTATTTCAGCTGATTATGATTTTGATCTAGGTAGCTTTGGTGATGGTTATAAATGGTCGACTGAATTAATGTATCACGTAAAAGAAAATGAAGCTGTATGGACCAACACAGCAATGGTTGAATCAGGACTTGCTGCTGATGGTGAACGTATTATTTACGGAAGCCGCTATAGTGGTGACTTAGCTGATAACTTTGATATTCAAATGACCAATGCTCCAGATGATGGTCGTTCTATTATATTTTCAACAGCACTTGCTAAACAATGGGATAATGGCATTAGCATGACCATGTCTTATGCGCACCAAGATGTAACTGAAAACCAAGCAGGTAGTTCTTCTCGTGCACAAAGTAACTACAAGCATAATAATATTAAAAATAGAAATGTTGACTTTGTTTCTCGTGGCTATTATGAAGTAGAACACAGTTTCAAATTTAACTTTAATTATGTTACTCAATTATTCGAAGGTTATGATACTAATGTAAATATCTTCTTTGAACGTCGTTCTGGTCGCCCATTCAGTTGGACCATGGGAATGTATCAAGATGATGATTTTGGTGATACTCGTGATTTTTACTCAAACTCAGCTTATTTAGCTTATATTCCATCAGGACCTGATGATACTAATGTCAACTGGACAGACTCAAGAATTACTTGGAGTGAATTAGAAGGATTCCTAAATCAAGCAGGTATTAGCGAACGAGGTCAAATTCTTGATCGTAACACTGCAACTCAGCCTTGGGTAACGACTATGGATATTAGTGTTAAACAAGAATTTGCTGGCTTTGCTGCAGGCCATAAAGGTCAAATTTACTTCATGATAGACAACTTTGCTAATTTACTAAATGACGACTGGGGTATTGAGAAAACACTTCAGTATACTAGTAAAGCAATTTATGACCTTCGTGGTTTAGATGATGACGGTAAATATGTGATTGAAAATGTATACGGTGGTGCTGACACTCGTAACTATTCAGGCACTGTATTAGGTTCATCAGGCTGGCAAATGAAAATTGGTGTGAACTACAAGTTCTAATGCTAATTTAATTTACTCAATTAAAAGTTCAAAAGCTCGATTCGAAGACTCCCCCCTTTGAGTCGAGTTTTTTTTATACGTAGATGTCCTTATTTCACTAACATTCCCTTTCATTTCAACACCGCTATTTACTACCTATTTCAATAATTAACTCGGTTTAAGATATAATTAATATATTGAAAAACAAGCAAATAACAACCTTTACACTCTAGCTTGATAATTTTTATAATGATTGATAAATAACGCAGTAGTTGGTTATTTTACCCATCAGGAATGCTCACATAGTGAGTAAGATTGGTATAATATATAATATATAATATATAATATAAAATCTTAAATTAAGACATAAAAAAGCACTATTAAAACTAATAGTGCTTTAAGTATTATATGGTTATAAATCGAGTATTTGGTTAACGAGTCGATTCGCTAGTCAGAACATAACGATTTAGCCAACGAGGCATTACGAACGTTAAGCGCCATAAGGCAGCCAAATATTTTTTATTTCTACCGTCTTACGATAAAACAAATCACTTTCTATGTGTGTACAATCAAACCAATCATATTGCTTACCATAGTTTACCCATGTTCGCTTCATTGACGCTGCCGCTTCAAACTCAACTAACTGACTCCCATGGCTCGATCCCCAATACCAAAATGCTTCTATATCGTAATGCTTAGCAAGGGTTTGGGTTAATTCATTTCTGTCTCCAGTAATGATATTAATAACTCCTGCAGGTAAATCAGACGTAGCAAGTACCTGATAAAAGTCTAATGCGATAAGTGAGGTTTGCTCACTTGGCACAACAACTACTCTATTACCCATCGCAATTGCCGGCATTATCGTTGAAATGAAACCTAAGAAACCAGCCTCTTCAGGCGCGACAATCGCAATATTACCAATTGCCTCTCTCATCGCTAAAGAAACAACACGTTGCGGCGGTGAATGAATTTTACCATCATATTTATCTGCCCATGCAGCACTGGTGAATATACGCTTTATTGTCAAATCAAACTCGGTCTGCGCTTGTGCTAAAGACTTTCCAGTTAATTGAGTTATGCGTTTAACAAACTCTTCACTTCGTGCAGTTAAATTTTCTGCAATAAAGTATAAAACTTGCGCTCGGTTATGTGCACTGGTGTTTGTCCAACTTATTGCTTTATTGGCAGCTTCAACTGCATTCCTAATGTCTTTACGACTCCCTTCTGGAATTTCTGCAATTTGAACACCTTTATGATCAAATACAGGTAAACTGTAACCACTATCAGGCCTAACTTGTTTACCACCAATATAAAGCTTCGCCGTGCGATCAATTCCCTGACTTTTTAGAGGCAATGACTTTTCTATCGATTTTTTAAGCTCTGGTGCTGCTTTTAGCTTTGTCTGCCAATTTTCCTGAATATATTCATATAGTCCTTCTTTTCCGCCTTCTCGACCAAAACCTGATTCTTTATAACCACCAAAACCTGCAGCGGCATCAAACATATTCATACAGTTAATTTGCACAACACCCGCTTTAATTTTAGGCGCAACATCTAATGCGAGATTAACATTTTCAGACCAGATACTAGCCGCCAATCCGTAACGGCTATTATTAGCTAACTGTACTGCTTCTGCTGGCGTTCTAAAGCTCATTGCCACTAACACTGGACCAAATATTTCTTGTTGAGCAATTAATGAAGCTGGCTCTACATCGGTTAACAATGTCGGTGGATAATAACAGCCATTATCTGGAATATGGCAATTGGCTTGATGCAGTTGAGCCCCCTCAGAAACACCTAAATCGACCATTTCTTTAATTTTATCTAATTGCTGAGGGTCAATTAACGATCCCATATCAACACTTTTATCTAATGGGTTACCTACAACAAGTTTAGCCATGCGCGCTTTAACTTTGGCAATTAATTTTTCACTAATCGATTCTTGTATTAATAAACGAGAGCCTGCACAACAGACTTGCCCTTGGTTAAACCATATTGCATCAACAATTCCCTCTACTACACTGTCTAGATCAGCGTCATCAAACACAATAAATGCTGATTTTCCGCCTAACTCTAGAGAGAGTTTTTTGCCCGTTCCTGCCGTTGCTTTGCGAATAACACGGCCAACCTCAGTCGAGCCAGTAAAGGCTATTTTTGCCACATCTTGGTGCTCAACAATGGCTTGTCCAGCTTTACCATCACCTAACACAAGGTTGAAAACACCTTTAGGTAAACCTATTTCTTCACAAATTTGAGCAAATAACACCGCAGTTGCTGAGGTTGATTCAGCAGGTTTAAGCACGACAGTATTTCCCATAGCAAGGGCTGGGGCAACTTTCCACGCCAACATAAGTAAGGGGAAATTCCACGGAATAATCTGGCCGACCACGCCCAAAGGTTGATAATTAGGTAATTCACTTTCCATTAGTTGCGCCCAACCGGCATGATAATAAAAGTGCCTAGCAACAAGGGGGATATCAATATCTCGCGATTCACGGATGGGTTTACCATTATCTAGAGTTTCAAGCACTGCAAACAAACGACTATGTTTTTGAATTTGACGAGCAAAAGCATACAAATATTTCGCTCTTTGATGCCCACCTAAATCAAACCATGCTTTTTGTGCTTTGCTTGCAGCTGCAACAGCAATATTCACATCGTCTACTTCACCGTCTGCCACTTTCGCTAATACTTCCATATTAGCTGGATTAACAGTATTAAAGTAATGTTGATTTGTTGGTGTTTGCCATTGGCCATTTATAAAATGATTAAAAGTTTTATTATGCTCCTCTAACCATTGTTGACAAGCTTTTGTGCTTTCTAATGCAGGGCCGTATTCCATACTTGAAAATATCTCTTTAATTGACATATAACTCTCTTTATTAACAGTCTTCATTAGCTCATAGCGTGACGATGGTGGGCAGAATAACTTCCAGTAACAAAATGCTCTAATTGCCGCTCAATATCTCCTAATAAGCTACTTGCTCCAAAACGAAATAGCTCAGGAGTTAACCATTCATTACCTAATTCTTCTTTCATCAAGATCATATATTCAATCGCTTGCTTGGCTGTCTGTACTCCTCCAGCAGGTTTATAGCCCACTTTAACACCCGTTAATTGATAATAATCTCTAATAGCACGCACCATTACTAAACTTACTGGCAAAGTTGCATTAATTGGCTCTTTCCCTGTACTAGTTTTTATAAAGTCCGCCCCTGCCATCATACAAGCCCAGCTTGCTTTGGCGACATTAGTTAATGTTGCAAGTTCACCTGTTGCTAATATTGCTTTAATGTGGGCATCACCGCAGGCCTGTCTGAAAGATTTCACCTCTTCATATATACCTTGCCAGTCGCCTGTGAGAACTTTTTCTCGACTGATAACAATATCAATTTCTTTGGCGCCATCGTTAACTGAAGCCCTTATTTCTGCCAATTTTATTTCATGTAATGATTGTCCAGCAGGAAATCCTGTAGACACGGCAGCAACGGGTATATTGCTCCCTTTCAAGCTAGTAACCGCAGTGTTAATCATATTATGATAAACACAAATAGCCCCAGTGGTGATGTTTAATTCAGTGGCATCTAACGCGGTTAAAATATCTTTTCTGACGGGGTATTTTGCTTTTTGACAAAGTCGGCGAACTTTACCTGGTGTGTCGTCACCAGACAAGGTAGTTAAATCGATAAAGGTAATCGCTTTAAGTAACCAAGCGGCCTGATGCGCCTTTTTAACCGTTCGACGCTTAGCTATAGTTGAGGCTCTACGCTCAATCGCACTACGATTAATATTGATACTACTGAGCCTAGCAAGATCAAATTCAATGCCAGGGTTTCTCTGATCATGCGCTTTTTGTGCGTCTGTTTTCGTATCTTTCACATTTCTACCTGTCATAAAGCACCAAGATAATTGATCACATAAAGTGAGTTCGCTAATGATTATAAATAAGTTATTGACCTATAATTATGTTACAAAAATACCAAAACCTGACCAAAAGGTCAATTAATGAAAAATCAATTCACTTAATATTAAAGCGCTAATATTCAATCGTTTTCAGGTTATAGATAACACATCGATTAGGTCTTACATAATTGTTGTAGTCTTGCTTTTTCATTATCAGATAAGAAAGCGGCTTTTAAAGCATTTTCTTGTAAAACTCGGCATTGACTATCCGTTAGCCCAACTTCTTTTGCAGCAAGCGTATATTCATTTTTCATATCCACTCCCTGAACTGCAGGATCGTCACTATTTAGGCAAACCAATAAACCTTTTTCCAAAAACTGTTTAATTGGATGATTTGCCATATCAACAATAGAGCCTGTTTGATAATTTGATGTTAAACATGACTCAACCGCAATATTATGTTCGATCATATAATCCATCAGTTTCTCATCATGAATGGCATTGACTGCATGCCCTATCCGTGTCGCTTTTAACTCATTAATAGCTTGCCATATACTTGATGCTCCATCAGCTTCGCCAGCATGTATAGTGACTTGCAAACCTGCTTGTTGAACCTTTTTAAAATGATCGACAAATAATTCACCAGGCTTGCCTAATTCATCACCCGCTAGATCAATTGCGACTAACTCATTTTGATGGGCCAGTAATCCTGCTAATTCTTGATGGCATTGTTGTGTACCAAACGTACGGCTTAATATACCAATTAAATTAATTTTTACTGGAAAGTCTTTTTGACCGAGTTTTATGCCATCAACAACGGCTGCGACAACATCATCAATAGCAAGATTATGTTTCATTGCCATATAATAAGGTGAAAAACGTAATTCAGCATAATGTAGTCCTTGCAAATAAGCATCTTGAACATTCTCATATGCAACTCTTTTACAAGCATCTAGATCAGCTAACACCGCTACTCCATAATCAAGCTTTTGTAAAAAAGACATAAGATTAGACTCTTTGCCTTGAATTTGTACATGGGGTAATAGTTGCTCTAAGTTATCTGCAGGCAATGAAATATTGTGTTGTTGTGCTAGTGCAAGAATGGTTTGTGGACGAATATTACCGTCTAAGTGACGATGTAAATCAATAAAGGGGATATCTAGATGGATCATTACTTTTCCTATAGGCAGACAGCGCTTAGTTTTCAATAACAAAGCAATACGTAGAAGTTATTGACCAAGTCGCTAATATAATTTACATTCTAGCAATAACCTGACCTTTTAGACAAGTTTATGACATTACTAAGTGCTTTTACAGCATACACTTATTTGTGTTAATTTATTGCTAATCAGCTTATGCTAATTTTTATCAGTTAATAATTATTTCATATACAGTTAGTACATTATTTTAATATTAGCCATAGTACTAATATTAGTATTAATCTTATCAACATTCAGCCAAAACGGTACATACCAATGAGTATAGACATTTCTTTTTGTTTTACACAAAACGTTAAAAAAAGCACGACAAATTCATACAGGAAAAAACCAACAAAAACCTTTTTTAGCAAAGGTGTATTTAGTCTTATTTACTTACTCAGTTTGCCTGCTTTTTTCTCCCCTACTTTCGCCCAAGCACCTGCTAATGATTCAACAACTCCTGTTGTTAAAGTGGCTACTTTTAATGTCAGTATGGACGCTACTAATTATTTGAAGCGTGGGGAAGTTGGCAAAGGTGATGAATTAATTAATTCCTTAAACAATAATCATCAGCAAATTAAAAACATTGCCGAAATTATTCAACGTGTACGCCCTGATATCTTATTGTTGAATGAGTTCGATTATATACAGGATCCTAACCAAGGCATTGAAAAGTTTATCAGCAATTATCTCAATGTTTCTCAACAAGGTGCTCAAGCAATAGATTATCCTTACTACTACTATGCTCCAGTAAATACAGGGGTAAGCACAAATTTTGATTTAGATAATAATGGCGAAAAATCAGGCAATATGGCAGATGCCTATGGCTTTGGCCATTTCCCTGGTCATTTTGGTATGGTGTTAGTGTCCCGCTATCCTATTGATACTAAAAATATCCGTACCTTCCAAAATTTTCTTTGGAAAGATATGCCCAATGCAATGAAACCTACAGATCCATCAACAGGTAAACATTGGTACAGCGAACAAGAGTGGCAAGCATTGCGCTTATCTTCAAAATCTCATTGGGATATCCCTGTTAACGTTAACGGTAAAGTTGTTCATGTATTAACAAGTCATCCTACACCTCCAGTATTTGACGGACCTGAAGATAGAAACGGTGCCCGTAATCACGATGAAATCCGATTTTGGAATGATTACATTACTGCTAACAAGGCGAGTTATATTTACGATGACAATGGCAAAAAAGGCGGTATTATAACCGGTGCTTCTTTTGTTATTATGGGCGATCAAAATGCATCGCCTGATGAAGGTAGTGCGATAAAGTCAGGAATTGCAAATTTATTGGCTAACCCTTTAACCAATAATACTTTTACACCAGAAAGTATTGGGGGGGAGAAAAATAGTGAAAGTATTTTTGCTAAAAGCCATACAGCGGCTTGGAAAATGCGTGCTGATTATGTAATTCCTTCAACACATGGAATTAAAGTAAAAGCTGCAGGTGTATTTTGGCCAAAGCAAGACGAACCATTATACCGACTGATTGAAACACGCGCTTCATCTTCTGACCACCGTCTTGTATGGGTGGCGTTAATGTTAAATGAGTAGCTGCTATATAAGTAAATTAGTCAGTTAAAATGAGCGAATTTATTATCGCAATTTCATCAAATATAAAATTACCACATAAATAGGAACAGTAAATGAAACGCATACTTTTGTTAACCAGTATAACGATTGGCTTGTTAACTAGCTGCACATCAAGCACGACAGAAAAAACTACAAATGTTTTAGCTGAGAATTCGCCTAAAAATATTATCATGATCGTTGGCGATGGCATGGGCCCAGCATATACGACGGCTTACCGTTATTATAAAGATGATTTATCGACACCTTTAGTTGATTTAACTATTTTTGATGAACTTTTAGTGGGTATGGCAAGTACTTATCCTGTTCAAAGCCAAGGCTACGTAACAGATTCAGCTGCCGCAGCGACCTCTTTAGCCACAGGTCATAAAACCTATAACGGAGCAATTTCAGTTAATACTGAAAAAGAAAATTTGCTTACCATAATGGAGCAAGCAAAACAGTTAGGTAAAAAAACAGGTTTGGCGGTAACCTCTCAAATTAATCATGCAACCCCTGCTGCTTATTTTTCTCATAATGAAAGCCGTAGAAACTATAATGAAATTGCCGACAGTTATTTTGACAAGCGAATAGATGGTCAATTTAAAGCAGACGTTATGTTAGGTGGTGGTACAAATTACTTTATTCGTGATGATAGAAATTTAGTCGAAGAATTTAAACAAGAAGGCTATCAATACATTGATACATTCTCTGATCTGAACACTCTTAATTTCCAGCAACCTGTTTTAGGTTTATTTGCTGAGATAGGATTACCTTGGGCCCTTGATAGCCAGCAGCCCAATAGACTATTAACACTTTCAAAAACAGCGATTAAACATTTAGAAAATGATAATGGTTACGTTTTATTAATTGAAGCAAGTCAAATTGATTGGGCTGGTCACAGCAATGATATTGCTGCGGCAATGGGTGAAATGGAAGATCTGGCTATTACGCTTGAATGGCTCAAAGGTTATGTTGATACTAAAGAAGATACCTTATTAGTGGTAACCGCCGATCATAGTACAGGTGGTTTAACTATCGCTGCTGATGGCGATTATCGTTGGAGCCCTGACATTTTAAAAACGATTCCATCATCACCACACGCAATTGCTAAACAATTGTTGAACTATAAAAGCAAAGAAAACAAACTTGACGGCGCTTTACTATCAAAATTATTTGGCTTTGACCTAACACAAGAAGAGCAAAAATCTCTGGTTAGTTTAACCGACGACAAAGCACTTTATCTTCAAATAAAAAGCATACTAAGTAAAAGAACAAACTCCGGTTGGACAACTAGTGGACACACAGGGGTTGATGTTCAAGTATTTGCTAGAGGTGTTGGCTCACAAGCCTTTAATGGTCATCAAACCAATACGGATATTGCTAAAAAGATATTTTCACTTTTATCTCAATAATGAGTTAAACAGCATAAAGTATTAAGAGAATTGTAAAATACACAGCCTTCTATGCGTAATAAGTCATTAAAATTTACGCATAGAAGGCTTAATACCTTATACCTAACGTGAATATATATTCGATTAGGAGAAGTATTAAAAAAATCCTTTAATTAAAATCGCCATACAGCAAGAAGCTGAACTGTATTATCTGTTGTGCCTTTTTCACCTAACTTGTTTTTCCAATATTGATACTCTATGCCGACAAACAGTTGTTCAGCATTTATATTCATCGCCTCGCCAATGTCAAATCGTAACTGTGGTTGGAATAAAATCCAGGATTCAAGAGATGTGGTGCCAAAATTATTAGTTTGCTCACGGCCATCAATATATTCTAAATGCCCTTCAATACTCCAACTGGTTGAACCTATTTTAAACGGATACGCCCAAGAAAAGTCAACCATATAACTAGTAGTTTCATCAACGACGGTGAAAACAGGAGACGTTTCGCTACCCCCACCTTGATGTATATAAGCCGTAACATCAAGTTGAGCAAAAGCAAAACCAGGTAAGTCTAATGACAGTCTCACTCCTGGCAATAACCAACTGCTGTCAACATTAGGAGCAAAGTTAAAGCCTGCCACCACCCCAATATCTTTAACCATAGCAAAAGATAAATCGCTTGATGTGATCGCACCTAAGCTAAAAGTAGAATACCACTCACCATAAAACTCACTACTGTCTGAAACAGGAAAATTAGCATTGTTATTGACATTGTATCGACTGTAATCAACAAAGAAAAAGTTATCACCGTATCCCCAGCCTCCCGCATATTGAAACGTTAGTATGGTTGTTTCTGCTGTTCCGCCAGTGCCTACTTGTTCTAACTCGCCAAATGCTTGAAGTTGTACTTCAGTGTTTCCCCAAATTTCAGCCTGTGCGTTCAAAGTAAATAATGCTGAATAAGTTACAACGGTGATGGCAATTGTTTGGAGTACTTTATTACGCTTCATTCTTTACCCTTATTTATTGTTATTCATGCTTATTTCTTAGATTCACTCTATTGATTAAAAGATAGCACAAATTAAAATACATAATGAAACATTGAGCTTGTCATCATTGAAAGGCTTGAGAATTACAAGCAAGTAATCTTAAGAATGTGCTAGTTTAAGACCAAGAATACCTAAACAGATCAAGCCAATACTCGCCATTTTAAGGATTGACGTCGACTCACCAAATAAAAAGATCCCCAGTATTGCCGTACCGACCGCTCCAATACCTACCCAGATCCCATAAGCAGTTCCTACAGGTAAAGATTTAAGGGCAATGCCAAGTAAAATAAAACTTAAAACGAGTGATGTCAGTGTAAATACCGTTGGCCATAACTTGGTAAAACCATCGGTGTATTTCAAGCCTATCGCCCAACTAATTTCGAGTAAGCCTGCAAGTAATAAAATAATCCAGTTCATTGTTAACCTATGTTTTCGAGGTCGTCCCCGTTAAAGTTTAGAACGGTGTGGTCGTCCACACGTCAATATTTATATAGTTATACGGCTGAATAATTAATAAGCCAACTTAAACAACAATTCGGTAATATCAGGTTGCCATTGAAATTCTTTTAACTTAATTCTAGCCCCCAGAATAACGACTTCTTCCTCTTGCAATAAATCACGTTGTTTACAAAAATATTCGCTGCCAACAGGAAAAGAAATTTTACCTTGAGCGTTAATCACTCGATACCAAGGCACTAACTTACCTTGCCATCCTGCCTTAGGTACACTACCTAAGGCTTTACCGACCATTCTAGCTCTACCAGGCAAACCGGCTAAATCTGCAATTTGCCCATAGCAGGCTACTTTTCCTGCAGGAATTAACTGCACCGTTTGCCAAATTTGTCTATGCAAAGGGTTTATTACAGTCTTCACCGTTTTACCACTATTATCGTCGTGTTTAACTACCACGGCAGAACTTGACCATTTGAGTGTCTAAATACACCTGAGTCTTCTAAAGTTAAGGTGTTAATTAAGCCAACTAGACGACCTGCTGCATCGTCTGCACTAATATCGCCGCTGTGATTAACCATATCAGTTTGTACATAACCTGGATGATAAATACCCACGCTAATTTTTTTCCCTAATAAATCTTTACTTAACGACATTGCTGCAGCATTCAGCGCCGCTTTTGACATTCTGTAGCCATAACGACCACCAGAGCCATTATCACTAATAGATCCCATTCTAGAAGTTATCATTGCCACTTTAGCTGAGTTAACTAAATGGTTTTGCAATGCGTGTACCACTCTCAAAGGCGCTAATGCATTAACTTCGAACTGTTCTCTGATAGTCTCGCAATTTAATTGAGATAAATTTTCATCACGTAAAATACCGGCATTACACACTAAAACGTCAACTGGAATCCCAGACAGTGCACTAACCATATGCTTAATGCCTTTATCAGAAGTTACATCAACCTGTTCAATAACTTTTACTGAGAGCTTATTAAGTGCTTCAGATGATTGACGACATAACGCATAAACTGTATCCCCCTGCGCTTTAAAATGTTGGACCATAGCTAATCCAATGCCGCGGTTTGCACCTGTAATAACAACTGTTTTACTCATACATCATTCCTTTTTTGGGTTTATACTTATACATTAATGAAAGTTTTCTTAAGCTTACTAGTGTAACCATATAAACTAGTAAGCCAAAATATTAATCATCAACATTTTAATAATCGAGCACATTATGAATTGTATTCAGTCTGTAGAACTGATCAACAACTTTAGCCTTTTCCCATTAACGACATCTTCTGGAAAAAACGAGATAATCCGAGAAAAACTCGAGCAACAAAAAAATATCACTTTCCCCCAAGAACTCACTTTGTATATTGAGTCAGCGTGCCCAGATAGCAACATCAATATTATTGGCGTGGGGCACCCTATCGAGTTATTAGGTGTAGAGCAGCTTTCGTGGCAAATGAACGGCTATAATTTTGACGAATCGAGTCAACAACCGATAGGTGGTTGGCAAGATAATTGGTTTTTAATTGCCACAGAGGGTAGAGAGCCAATTATTGTAGACTTGAATAACGATAATGCCTTATCACCTGTTTATAGTGCAATGCAAACAACTGACGGCTGGGATTTTGCTCCTGTTGCCGACTCAATCGGTCAGTTTTTATTATCAGCCAAGGCTATTGAACATGCGATGAACTTTCCTGGCGTTGATGAAGCACTTGATGAAGATTTTAATTTAGCTCCCCCTGCAGCAAATTGGTTATTTCCTTTATTAAAAACTCATGCTGCCGGCCATTTTGACGAATGGGCGAGTGTTTTTGAAAATTATCTAGATTAATTCTTATTTGATTTTAATACTATCAGGGTCTGTGCTTTATCCAGTATAAAAAGTGAATTACTGACAATAAATTAATTCAACTTTATCAGACTCTAATTCGTTATCTCAATTAATTACGCGAGGTACACATGAAAAGTTCTACTAAAGCATTGTTGCTATCTGCATTAGTATTTCCTGGCGCTGGCCACTATAGTTTAAAGCATTACCGTCATTTTGCTGTAATTGCCACATTAGCACTAGGTAGCCTTTATTTTGTTTTTAGCAAACTCATGGAACAAGCAGAAATTATAGCCAATAAAATTCAAAGTGGGGAGATTCCTTTAGAGATACAGGCTATTTCAACCGCACTTCATAGCCAAACATTCTCAGGTGAAGTTCAACAAATTAATATGGCTTTCTATGCGTTAATCTTTATTTGGCTTTATAGCATATTCGATAGTTATCGACTCGGGTTAAAACTTGACAAAATAAAGGAAAATGAAGGAACAATAAAAGAGATAGTTAAGGAGTAAACGCTATATAAAAAAACACCCATGACCTTAACAGCCATGGGTGTTTTTATTTATCTTAAATAACGAAGTATTGACTATCGTAGTTTGTGACCTGTTTCATCCCAAATTTCAACATCGCCTAAATTAAGTGCTCGCACATTCGCTTCAATTTTACTTAAATCACCAATAACGACCCATATCATGGCATCAGGATTAAAGGCAGATTTAGCTAAGTCAGCCATCATTTTAGGTGTCATATTGTCATACTTACCTTTTAATGTTTCAGCAGACTTTTGAGCACGACCTAGATTATCATTGGTCATCATGTGCCCTAAAACTGCATTCGCTTTTTCAAAGCGCCCTGGTAGTGTTAGTGTTTTACTCTTCACAAATAAGTCTAACTCAGCTTGCGTTGCAGGTTTATCACTTCTGTAGTGGTTAATTTCGCCAATCACCTCTTTCATTGCTGCAGCCGTTTTATCGGTTTGAACTGGTGCATAGTTATACCAAACACGTTGACCACGCGCATTCATAATGCCGGTATACGCACCGTAAGCCCAACCTTTATCTTCACGTAAATTCATATTCATACGTGCTGTAAAAGTACCACCTAAAATGCCATTCATGGTTTCAACTTCAAGATAATTTTCGGAGCCAGAAGATGGCATTAAATGCCCTGCAATTATCATACTTTGTGGTGACTTCGCTCTATCAACTAAAATAACCTTGGTTTTAGTACCCAAAGGAACATCTTTAAATGACTTAGTTCCTTTAGCTGTAGTAGGCTTTTCCCATGACCCAAAAGACTTCTCTAGCTGAGCGGTAATTTGAGTTAAGTCAGTATCCCCTGCGACAAATATTTTAGCATTATCAGGTCGGATCCACGCTTGATGAAAACTCTCTAAATCGTCTGTTGTAATCGCCATCACCGATGCTTGGGTTCCTGAATTAGGAAAACCATAAGCATGCTCCTGACCATATAAAGCAGGCTTTAAAATATTAAATGCAACCGCTTGCGGATTATTATGACTGCGTTTGATACTTTCAACAGTTAATGCTTTATCTCGCTCCATGTCAGCTTGATTAAAAGCGGGATTCATTACAACATCTGCCCATAAATCGGTTGATTCTGCTAAATTAGCTTTTAGTACTGATGCGCTAACATTAAATGTATCTAATGAAGAGCTCGCGCCAATATTAGCACCTAAACGTTCTTGCATATCTGCTAGCTCTAATGAAGATAAACTTTTAGTGCCTTCATTCATCATACCCATGGTAAATGATGCTAAACCTTGTTTATCTTTAACATTTGCAGCATTACCGCCATCAAAGACCATACTCATTTCAATAACAGGTACGCTATGACGTTCAGATAAAAATACTTGAATGCCATTTGATAACGTTGCCGTTTGAACATCAGGTAATGACAAATTTTTAGCTGCGCCGGCTTTAGGTAATTGACTACGATCGACACCTTCTTTTGCCACTTTATGTTTACCAAAAGGTTTTACCGTCAGTTTATAATGCCCATCAGATAACCATTGTTGTGACGTTGCTTGGATATCTTCTTTGCTTGCATTAGCAATCCACGCTAAACGAGTATTAACAAAGTTTGGATCGTTTGCATATAAAGCTCCCTGAGCTAAGGTACTTGCTTTACCACTTACCGACTCTAAAGAGCGAATAACACTCCCATTAACAACAGTTTTCAAACGAGAAAGTTCTTCATTCGTCGGACCTTCGTTTAAATAATCATTTAAAAGACCGTTCACCAAATTTTCCATTTGATCTACATTACCGCCAGTATTGAGGGTTACTGAAATTGAAAAAATACTGGTAAGCTCATGCATTTCAAGCGAAGCATTAACTTGCGTAGCTAATTGATTTTCATGAATTAATGCTTTATATAAGCGCGAGTTTTTACCCCCACCTAAAATTTCAGCTGCAATCGATAACTCTGTCGCTTGTTGTGTGGTACGTCCCGGTACAGCCCAATTCCAAGTAATACGAGTTTGAGAAACATTATCAAACATCTCTTCTTCCGTATTAATTGAGCGCTCTGGGATCATAGATTTAATATGATGAAGAGGATCACCTGCCGCAATATCACCAAAATAAGACTGCATTTTAGTTTTTGCCGTTTCAACATCAATATCACCGGCAAGTACAATAACAGTATTAGCTGCACCATAATATTTGGCAAACCACTCTTTTACATCATCAAGAGAAGCTGCATCAAGATCAGCCATTGAACCAATAGTAGAGTGTCTATACGGGTGTCCTGCTGGGAAAAGTCCTTCTAACACTCGATATTCTGACATACCGTAAGGAGCAGAGTCGCCTTGACGCTTTTCATTTTGAACAACTTTACGTTGCTCATCTAATTTGTCTTGAGAAATAGCGCCCTTAAGGTGCCCCATTCGGTCAGACTCCATCCAAAGTGCAACATCGAGCGCAGAAGTAGGCACTGTTTCATAATAATTGGTACGATCAAACCATGTGGTTCCGTTTAACCCCGTTGCGCCTATTTCTTGAAGTGGTTGAAAGTAATCATAATTCGCATTTTCAGAACCATTAAACATTAAATGCTCAAATAAATGGGCAAAACCAGTACGTCCTGCAGGCTCATTTTTAGAACCAACATGATACCAAACACCGATGGAGACAATAGGTGCTTTGCGATCTTCATGAACAATCACGCGTAAACCATTATCGAGGGTGAATTGATCATATTGTAAATTAACACGATCTGTTGAAACCGCTTGAGTTGTCGCTGTATTCGTTGAGGTTATCGGCTGATTAACATCAGAGGTTGATTTACAAGACACGCCCATTAAAGAAAGTGCGATGGCTGCAGCAATAGCTGTATAATTATTTTTGTTCATTTTGTCCCTTATTTTCAATCAACATAAATTTTGATGACAAAACTATATATGAATTCAGTTAAAATAAATACAAAGGAAATAAATTGATACAAGTTATATTAATATTGCGTTAACACCTACTTATAAAAGATAATAGCTTCCAATCACTTAAAACATAAGTACTCAGGACTGTAAAGCATATGAATAGCATTCTCATAGCCACAGATATTTTTGGAGTAACTCCACATATCAATGAATTGGCTGTGCGTTACACCAAGCAATTTAATCAGCCAATAGTGGTAGTTGATCCCTTCGATGGCGCTGTTCAACAATTTGAAAATGAAGCACAAGCTTACCAACAATACTTAACTGCTGGAGGCCTAGAGCAATATGCATTAAAGGTTGATAATGCTCTTAAAACAATGACGGGGGATATTTTAATTATTGGCTTTAGTGCTGGCGCTTCTGCTACATATAGTTGCACTCACCTTAATGATAATTCGCAGCAACTCAAACATTTTATCGGTTTTTATCCTAGCCAAATTAGAAACCAGCTTGATATTACCCCTGATCATAAAGTGTCGTTAATATTTCCAATATCAGAACCTCATTTTGATTTATCGGCGTGTATAGACACCTTAAATAAGAAAAAAAATGTACGTTGTTACCAAACACATTACTATCATGGTTTTATTAACCCATTATCGAAAAATTATTCACCAACAGCCGCCACTTATTTTTGTCAGCAACTTGTGGACATAGTAGGTTTAAACGATGTAACAACGTTAATCGCACAGGAGCAACAACACTTTGTCTGAACCATCACTAAAAATAGAATTAATTGAATCACCTCAACAATCGGTTATTGATTTTCTTGGCAATCAAATAGTTGAATTTAATCACTCTCAGAGGGAGTTAAATAAACGAGAACCTATTGCTGTAACGGTTAAAAATGATAATGATGAAATAATTGCAGGTGCAACAGGTGTTACTTTTGGATATTGGCTTCAGCTGAACATCTTATGGGTCAGTGAAGCATTAAGGAGACAAGATTATGGCAGTCAACTATTAACCCAAATAGAAACTGCCGCCAAAGCGCGAGGTTGCCATTATTGCTTACTTGATACTTTAAATTTTCAAGCGATGCCATTTTACCAAAAGCATGGCTATAAAATTGAATGGACACAGGAAAACTATCCGTTAACCGGTTGTAAGTATTTTATGACTAAAACCTTGAGTTAATATAAACACATACTCGGATAAAGATTGAAATGTCATTATCGCTAAGAGTGTACAATTGAAGTAACTAATTGAAGTTAACTAATTGAATGTAATCTATACAGATAACTGGCTGGCTCTCGATATACAAGAAGCATTTATCAATCATTCACTAGCAGTAAAAAAAGTGACGCTGACTCATTTACGCTCATGATATTGATTAACAATTGAAGTGAAGTACTGGGTAAAGGAACGTTTAAAGTCAGGTAAATCATTCTCATTTATATAACGAGCATGAGCCTGATAAAACTCAGGTGTTTGATATAAATTTATTAGTACTTTATTAACTTCTGCTATAAATTTCCTTCCTACTTCCGTATCTGTACAGGCAATACGTCCAGCAATCAATTTAGGACTATTAGCAATTGGTAATGAATGGATATCTACTTTCTGACTATAACTGTTAATAGCGCCATTAATTTCTATCGGAAATTCTATGACATAATCAACCCTTTTTTTAAATAGCATATAGTTGATTGCATAAGCGTTACCACTGCCAGAAAGTAATAACAAATTACGAGGGGAAAGTTCGTCAATTTCACTGTCTAAAAAACTGTCAAATGAACGACCTTTAGTTTTACCTAATATCCGCTCAGGAAATTCTTGAAAAAGCGATGTTAATGAAAGTAATTCTGATTGTTTGTTTAATAGACTTTTAGGTATATCATCTCTACTTTTAAGAAAATATAACCTAATGCCTGGATATATATTTAACGGTAAACTAAAAACACTTGTTTCCAAACGCTCAGCCGTTTTTATACGATTTCCTACACACATACTTTCTGTGGACTTTAATAAAATATCAATACGAGGCATTGGCACCACTTGAAAAGTGAATTGATAGTTTTTCATTGAGTTTAATACAAGGTTATTCGTATCTGTTGCAATTGAAACAGGTAACTCAATGGTTAAATCGTCTAAATCTTTAAAATCACCCGTTAACCATAAAATTGGTGTTTTGTCTGTCACTTCAAAAGCAGACACAGGTAAAACAGCCGAAATTATAAATAGCATAAGAGCAAAAAAGTATTTCAATATAAATTACCTAAACGACATAATTTAAAAACATTATAAGAATAAGTGTAGAATAAATAAGAATACTTGTACACGTGTATAATAAAGCACTGAAATATTCTGAGATTTAGTACAAGAGTCATTAAAAAACCAAAGGTAGTTGAATGAAAATTTGGGTAGACGCAGACGCATGTCCTGTCGTGATAAAAGATATATTATTTAAAGCGGCAGATCGTACAAAAATAACAACAACTTTAGTGGCTAATCATTATGTTAAAACGCCACCTTCTCCATTTATTAACTTTATGCAAGTTAGTGCTGGGTTCGATATTGCAGATGATGAAATAGTTAAACGAGTTAATGAGGGTGATTTAGTGATCACAAGTGATATCCCTTTAGCTGATGAAGTCATCACTAAAAACGCTCATGCTCTTAGCCCAAGAGGCGAGCTATACACCGCGAGCAATATTAAATCTCGCCTTAATATTAGGGATTTTATGGATACCATGCGCGCCAGCGGCGTAAATACAGGTGGCCCTGCCGCGCTAAGCCAAAGCGATCGACAAGCATTTGCCAACCACCTCGACGCAATTTTAACTCAATACATTAAAAGCAATTAGTGCAAGATATCGCTTACAAACTAGCCGCGTAAGCACGTGCTTTAATTAAGTCTTCTGGGGTGTCAACACCTTCAACGGGTACATGAGTTGATGCGACATCCACATGTATTTTTTCACCATGCCATAAAACTCTTAACTGCTCTAATGCTTCAATTTGCTCTAATTCACTAGCCGACCAATTAACGTAATCTTTAATAAAGCTCGCACGGTATGCGTAAATTCCCACATGTCTAAGATAAAAGTCACCAATATTCTTAATACTATCTTCATTTAAAAAGCGTGCGCGATCATATGGGATGGTTGCCCGACTAAAATACAAGGCATAACCATTTTTATCACAAAGTACTTTAACCGCATTAGGGTTTAAAGCTTCTTCAACAGTGGCAATATTTATTGATAAGGTTGCCATTCTAGCCTGCTGAACCGCTTTATCTTGTGACATTAAATTGCGAGCTACTTGAGCAATATTTTCTGGTGGAATAAAAGGTTCATCACCTTGAACGTTAACAATCACTTCGTCATCACTAAAATTATATAACTGCATAACTTCAGCTAATCGTTCGGTGCCCGACTGATGATCTGCACGGGTTTTGCAAACTTCAGCACCAAAGCCTTGCACAACATTTGCCACTTCATCGTTATCAGTAGCAACAATAACTTGTTTAGCACCACTGAGTTTTGCCTTTTCTACAACCCATTCAATCATCGGCTTACCATGAATATCGGCAAGCACTTTCCCTGGAAGACGAGATGACTCAAATCGAGCAGGAATAACAACAACAAATGACATATTTTTATCCTTAGTCTGATTAAGCGGGTTTATCTTCATTTAATGTTGTTCTACGTGCTTCACTTTCTAGTAGTACGGGAATATCTTTTTCTATTGGGTATGCAAGACGATCAAAGTGACACACCAACTCTTGTTGCTCTTTATGATAATCAAGTTTGCCTTTACATACTGGGCAGGCCA
Organism: Colwellia sp. SU-HH01217; assembly: GCF_057543495.1. Taxonomy (NCBI): domain Bacteria; kingdom Pseudomonadati; phylum Pseudomonadota; class Gammaproteobacteria; order Alteromonadales; family Colwelliaceae; genus Colwellia; species Colwellia sp. SU-HH01217. The sequence continues at coordinate 127,443 of NZ_BAAJLX010000005.1, forward strand.
AAATTTCGATTAACTTAGTATCAAATGCCATTATATTTTCTCTTTATTTTTTGTTTGTTTGTTTGTTTGTTTGTTTGTTTGTTTGTTTGTTAATGATGCTAGCTTAAATAAGCTGCGATATTTTTTCAGTTAACTGTGCTCGCTCTTTTGCTGAAATTACCGCATCTACCGATAAATACCACCAATTATCTTTTGCAAACCCTTGGCACTTAACCGCATCTTTTTCAGTCATAATCAGCGGAAGTTCCTTGTCAAAACAGTCAAAGTCGTCAGCTTCAAAATAATGATGATCAACAAAACCTTTATCTGAAGCTAGCGTAAAATTTAAATCGATTAACGTATTAAAAAAACGCTCTGGTGAACCAATACCCGCTATTGCATTAACTAAGCTGTTTTTTTCAATAAAATTAGACACAGATATCTTCTCGCCAGATGTAATATGACAAAGGTGAGTGGCGATTAGCTGCATTGACATACTGTTAGCCGTCAATTGATGAGATTGACCACCATTACTGATAACAACGTCAGCTGTTTTTAATCGCCCAACACCTTCTCTTAAAGGTCCAGCGGGTAACAATAATCCATTACCAAATAACCTTTTCCCATCAACAACAATAATTTCTAAATCTCTTTGAAGTCGATAATGCTGCAAACCGTCATCGGCTAAAATAATATCGCACCCTTGTTCAACTAACAATTTTGCACTGGCTATTCGGTCTGCTCCAACAGCAACAGGTACTTTACTTCGTTGATAAATTAAATAAGGTTCATCGCCCGTTTCAATTGTCGTACTTAAGGGATTAAGCAAATAAGGATATTCAGCTGCTTTACCGCCATATCCACGACTAATAACCCCGGGAGTTAACCCTTTTGCTTGACACATATCAATTAACAACAAAACAAGCGGCGTTTTACCATTGCCACCCACACCAATATTACCAATAATAACTACAGGCTTTTCAACGCGGTAAGAAGCAAACAGCCCAAGTTTATAACATAACCTGCGCAATGCACTAATTGCGGCAAACAAAATAGTTAATGGCAGTAATATAGGGACGATGATCCATTTAGCTTTATGTGATTTAAACCAAACTTTTTCTATTAAACGCATAAATACTCTATCATTAGCTTTTAACTAAATTGAAAACTGTGTAATTGAGCATACGCGCCTTTTTGGGCTAATAAAGAGTGATGATCCCCCTGCTCGATAATTTTTCCTTGTTCCATTACTGCGATTTTATCAGCATTTTCAATCGTTGATAATCGATGTGCAATAACTATACAAGTTCTATTTTGTTGCAAGACTTGAAGTGCTTCTTGAATATGGCGCTCTGACTCTGTATCGAGTGCGCTCGTTGCTTCGTCTAATATTAAAAATGGAGCGTCACATAGCAATGCACGAGCTATCGCAATCCGCTGACGTTGTCCACCAGAAAGCATAGCACCATTTTCACCGATAACAGTGTCTAACCCTTGTGGCATATTTTCAATAAACTCCATAACATGGGCACTTTTTGCTGCCGCAATTATTTCATCACGACTTGCATCAGGTTTACCGTAAGCAATATTATTGGCGACAGTATCGTTAAAAAGCATGACTTGTTGCGATACATAAGCAAACTGCTTTCGTAAACTTTCTAGGGTGTATTGCCCTATTTCTACACCATCAACTTGTACTTCACCCTTTTGAGCATTATAAAACCTTAAAAACAAAGCACTAGCGGTAGATTTACCACTGCCAGAGCGCCCAACTAAAGCTAGTGTTTCGCCTGGTGACACATTAAAAGAAACATCATCTAGTGCCAATTTTTCCTTACCGGCGTAACTAAAAGTAACCCCTTTAAAGGCCAATTCACCTTTAGGGTGTTCAAGCACTAGGGTGCCCTCATCTTTTTCTACTTTTTGATCGAGCACTTCAAAAATACTGACAGCCGCCGCCATTCCCGTTTGAAATTCACCATTCACCGTTGTTAATAATTTCAAGGGCCTTAGTAAAAATGCCATCATGGTTAATACCGTGGTAAAACTGCCTGGTGTTAGGCTCTCTCGCATACTTTCCAAATTGGCAACATATAAAACAACAGCTAAAGCAAATGAAGCTATAACTTGAATAAGTGGAACACTGAATGCTTTAGTGCCAACCATTTTCATACGTTGTTGGCGATTATGTTTATTTATTTTTCTAAACCGCTCAAATTCACCTTGTTGACCACCAAAAGTTACCACGACTTTGTGGGCATTAAATACTTGCTCAGCTGCACTGTTAACTTGCCCCATCGCACCTTGAATATTCTTACTAATTTTTCTAAAGCGACTAGAAACAAAGACAACAATAACGGCAATGATTGGGGTGATCACTAAAAAGATTAATGACAATTGCCAGCTGTGGTAAAACATAAAGATTAACAAGCCAAGCACAAATGCGCCCTGTTGCACCAAAGTGATTAGTGCTTTACTGGTGGCTTGTAATACTTGCTCACTGTCATAAGTTAACTTAGCAATTAAACTGCCTGTAGACTCTTTGTCATGAAAAGACACTGACATGCTCATAATGTGTTGAAAAAGTTTTTGCCTTAAATCTGCAACGACATTATTACCCACCCAAGCCAAACAGTAATTACCGACAAAATGTGCAGTACCACGTAGAATAAACATAACAATAATAAACAGAGGTGCCCACTTCATAAAGTTAGGATTTGCGCCTGTTAGCCCTTCATCAATAAGGCCTTGGAGTTTAGAAATAACGTAAGCATCGATACCAGCATAAGCAAGCATACCGATAATAGCAGCAAAAAAACCTGCTTTATAAGGCTTAGCGTAAGTCATTAATCGCTTAAAAGTATCCCATGTTCTTACAGGTACAACAGGGACTGAAGGCAATTCTTTTGAATCAGTCGGTAAATGACTCTCAGGTGAAGCGTCGGACATAGCGTCTCTCAATGGCTTATAAATTAATAACTTGGCTATTTTAGCGTTATTTATTCAATCAACCAACTAATTAAGCCGCCTTTTTCAATTAGAAAACCAATAAGGCGATAAGTCATGGCGATATTTAAAGATATTAGCGCTGTTGTTGTTAAAATCAATCTTTATCATACCAACTTCACTTGTTGTGTACGTTGGAATATTGGCTTGAATAAATCGCTGTATCACGGCTTTGTTCGGCATTTTCCAGCGATTAAGAAAACCTGCGCTAAAAATAACAGCACTAGGTGACACCGCATCAATAAAGTCAGTGGTTGATGATGTTTTTGAGCCATGATGTGCTGCAATCAAAATAGTAGAGTCGAGCGTAATGGCCTCTGTTGAAGCAATATTGGAGATTGGGCTAGTTAACACTAAACGTCTTTCTATTTTATCAGAAATATCCCCTGTCAAAAGTACACTTTGTTGGCCGTCAGAAATACGTATAACACAAGAGTCATCGTTATCATTTCCCTTAACCTCATCAAGTGGCCAAAGTTGATTAAATTGCAGTCCTTGCCAGTCAAAACTTTGCCCTGCCAAACAATAACCATCCCCTTTATGTCGAATGGTAGAGTCATTAACTAATACTTCATTAATCATGATCCCTGCTCGTAATATCGACAAACCACCAGCATGATCATTATCGCTATGACTAATAATAACTTTATCGAGTTTGTGAATTCCCTGATACTTTAAATAAGGTAAAACAACAGCGTCTACTATATTAAAACCACTGGGGTAAGATCCCCCCGTATCATATAAAATGGCATGTTTATCACGCTGCACAATGATGGCTAATCCGTGTCCAACATCAAATACAATCACTTGCCAGTTAACTGTCGGAGTAACAAGGCTATGATTAACGTGCGAATCGCTATCATCACTTCCTTTTACATAAAAACAGTAAGGTATGAGTAAACAAGCAAAAAATACACTTCCTTTCATAACTGTGGCTGTGGCTGTGTGGTTATTATTTTCTTTAAACCTTTTTACTGATAGTAACGCCAAATAAGTTTTTATTTTAGGTAAGCTCAACTTAGTAATTTTATTAAATCCGTTAAAACACTTAGACGAACAGAAACAATAAATAGCAATCACACCTATAATAACACTCATCATTTGTGCATTAGTTACAGATATTGGGATTAGTGCTAAAGGTTGTTCTGCAAGAAAAGCTAAGTAAGCCCAAAGCCCTTGCAAAACTTCTAATGCTAAGTTCATCACAGTAGTAGATAGATAACTACTCATTGGCAGAACCAATAATGAAAGTAGACATAAAGGAATTATGAATAAACTCATCACTGGTACAGCAACTAAATTAGCAAACAATGAAACAAGGGATATTTGTTGATAAAACAATGCGGTTAATGGCAATAAAAATATCGTTAAGGAGAGCTGTATGATCAATAGCCCTTTTAAAAAACGAATACTTGTCGACGAATGACTAAGCACAGAAGAAAAGCGCCACAAGGTTAAAAAGATAATCGATACCGCATAAAAAGATAACCAAAAACTAGCACTAAACAAACTAAAAGGCTCAAACAGTACCAATAAAAATAACGTGATAAGTAACCAGCGTGCTAACGAAAACTTAATCCCCATTACACGCATTAGCCAATAGAGCATAAGCATGGTTAATGCACGCGAAGTTGGAATGCTAAAATCGGCAAGGTAGCCATAAAACAAGGTAATAACTAAACTGAAAAAAATAACGAAATATCTTAAATTCAATTGCATTAACCGTTGCTGATGCGGCTTAGACAAGAAATAACTCAAAGGAAGATAGCGAAAAAGCAATAACAATAAGACAAAACTCCCTGTGGCCACTAAGCCTAAATGTAATCCCGAAATAGCAATTAAATGTTGGGTTCCTGTCGCTTGTAATACTTGCCATATCTTAGGTGATATTTCATTTCGTTGGGCAAAAGATAAAGCTAACAGTAACGGAGATAACGGGTTTTGGGGTAATTGCTGTAAATATTGTTGATATAAAGTGTGTCTAATGTTGGCATTTGAATCAATTAGTACATTATCATTTGAAGGTTTAACATACCCAGTGCCGACAATATGTTTTTCTCGTAACCACTTTTGGTAGTTAAAACCTCCTTCATTAGCAAAACCATGAGCAGGTTTGAATTTAACGGTTAATTGATATATTTGACCTTGTTCAAGATTAAAGTCAGGCGTATTTTTATTAATTTTCCACCTCAACCTTAAAATAAAAGGTTGAATAATTTTTTGGTGGTTTAACTTACTGACTTTAAAATTAAACTTAAAATTGCTATCCTTCTCGCTAGGTATGGAAATAACTTCACCTTCAATATTTTGAGCTTGTTGAGCAAACTCAATGATATTTATTCCGTTTTCCTGCCATATGTTTTCGTATTGAAAACCATTATATAACAGCCACACGATGCCGAAAAATAAACCACTCGTTATTCTGAGTTTTTTATAAAGACATGAAGCTATACCTAAAATAATAAATAATATTAGCGTAAAAATCTCTGGCACTATTGGTAAGAACAATGACAAAATAGCCCCAACAAAGAAGCTTAATAACCACCAATCCATAGTGATCCTCATATTTGATGAGTGTACTTGTTAGAAAAGCACTTTCCGTAATATTACAATTGTAGAAGTTATGCCTAAAAAAATCATTAAACGATGGATGCCAGATCATCACACCATAAAAAATAATAAGCATTTACAAATTTTTGGTGACCTGCTCCATAATGCCAACTTATGGCATTTGAACCGCCGTTCAGTATCAAAGGCTTTTGCTGTAGGTCTGTTTTTCGCCTTTATTCCTGTACCATTTCAAATGATACTAGCTGCAGGCGCTGCTATCTTATTCCATGCAAATTTACCGTTATCAGTAGCACTTGTCTGGATCACAAACCCCATTACCATGCCGGCAATATTTTACTTTTGTTATTTAGTAGGCACTTGGGTTTTAGGAGCAAATGAGAAGAACTTTAATTTTGAAGCAAGTTGGCAGTGGGTTATTGACAGCTTATCAACCATAGGGCCAGCATTTTTAACTGGCTGTGGAATTTTAGCTATAGCATTTTCTATTTTGGGCTACTTTTTGATCCAAGGTGCTTGGCGAATTTCTGTGATCAATCAATGGAATAAACGTCAAAACAATCGAAAATAAATTCACTTTATAATTGTCCAAGTATCTGAGCGGGTTCTACTTTTGTTGCTCGCCATGCAGGATAAACGGTAGCAACTAAGCTCATAATCAATGCAGTAATCACTGTAAAATATACGTCAGATAAGTTCACTTGTGACGGAATATAATCAATAAAGTAAACATCTGCGGATAAAAAATTAACGCTGAAAGTTGATTCTATACCTTTTATAATAGCCGTAAGGTTAGAAGCGGTATAAATCCCAACTAGTGCACCAATTAAACAGCCTAGAACACCATTAATTAACCCTTGAATAACGAAGGTTGTCATAATAACAGCCGATCTAGCTCCCATTGTTTTCAATATCGCAATATCACCTTTCTTATCATTAACCGCCATAATAAGTGTTGAAACAATATTAAAGCTTGCCACTGCAATCACTAAAACCAAAACAATAAACATAATCATACGAACAAGCTGAATGTCGTTATATACATGCCCTTGGCTTCGCGTCCAATCATAAATATACACGTAACTATCAAAGTCGTACGCCACTTCTCTAACAATCGCCTGTGCATCAAACACATCGGTTACCTTCAACCTAAAACCTTGGGTTTGATGATCTTGATAAGACATTATTTGATTCGCATTTTTTAATGACATATATGCTAATGTATCGTCGATAGTGCCACCAAACTTAAAGATTCCAACAATAGTTACATTGCGTTTTATTGGCGCTGCAAAAGTTTTTTGACTCGATTGCTTCTTATCAATTGATGGCTGAGGTAGTAGTATTTGGGCGCTATCTCCTATCGTTACCTTTAATTTTTTAGCAATCCCAGCACCAATTACCACTCCTAAAGCGTCATCACGTTCAAGATCTTGCCATTTACCTTTCACCATAATCTGAGTAATGCTTGAAACTTGTTGCTCTAAGTTAACATCTACCCCTCTAATTTCTCCTAATCCTTTGAGTTGTGCGTTTTTTTGCATCATTCCTGTCATTTTAACTACAGGCGCTGCTGCAAGCACACGTGGATTTTTCAATACGCTGTTAATGCTTTTAGGCCAGTTTTTAATTGGCTCGTTGACCGCAATAATTTCAGCATGAGGCACCACAGACAACAATTTTTGTGATAGCTCTCGCTCAAAGCCATTCATTGCCGATAGAACCACAATTAATACCATCACCCCTAATGCAATACCAATAGTCGATGAGGCAGATATAAATGAAGAAAAACCATTACCATGGCGACTACGAACATACCGCAGTCCTAAAAAGAGCCCTAAAGGTTTAAACATTAACGGTTTCCTGATCTGCCATCATTACAGGTTGATCCAAAGGCATGTCAGCAAGTTTTCCTTGCACTAATTTCAATTGACGCCCCATTTTTGAAGCAAGCGCTAAATCATGGGTAACAATAATAAAAGCAGTATTTTGAGCAGCATTTAGCGATTTAAGCAATTGAAAAATTTGCTCAGCGGTTTCTACATCTAAATTACCTGTAGGCTCATCAGCTAAGACTAAAGAAGGTTTAGTTACCACAGCTCTAGCAATAGCAACGCGTTGGCGCTCTCCTCCAGAAAGTTGAGATGGCCTATGATGGCTCCGATGGCTTAGTCCTACTTTATCAAGCATTTCTTTAGCGGCAATTGTTGCTCGCTCAGGACTTTCACCTCGAATTAAAAGTGGCATAGCAACGTTTTCTAATGCCGTAAACTCCATCATTAAATGATGGAACTGATAAATAAATCCGATATGTTGATTCCTAAAATTTGCCTGTTCTTTGTTAGACAGTTGGTGGATGTCAACGGCATTAATTAAGACTTGACCTGAGGTCGGTTTATCAAGTGCACCTGCTAAATGTAAAAAGGTGCTTTTTCCGCAGCCAGAACTGCCAACAACTGCAAGTAACTCTCCTTTGCTAACCGTTAAATTCAGATCATTAATGACTTGAGTTTCAACATTTCCTTGAAGATATGACTTATTAAGATTTAGACACTTTAAAACACTACTCATTAGTCATACTCCATTGTTTTTTTCGTTATTTTAAAATAACTATTCATAACTTAATACTTCTACAGGTTGAGTTTTAGAAGCACGGTAAGCCGGATATAAAGTGGCAAGAAAGCTCATACTCAGGGCTGATATTAAAATAACCATAACATCAGTACTTACCAGTTTAATTGGCAACTGTTGAGCCGTATAGCCAGCGCCAAAAAGGTTAACACCTAAACTGGCAATAACATCATTTAAATTTAATGTTAAAGTGATCCCTAAAATTGAGCCTAAAACAACTCCCCATAGCCCGTTTACCATGCCTTGAACTATAAAAATTTTCACAACGCCACCTTGAGACAAGCCTAACGTTTGTAATATGGCAATTTCACCTTGCTTATCGATAACGACCATGACCAAAGCAGATATAATATTAAAGGTCGCCACAGAAATAATTAAACTCAGCATTATCCACATCATATTCTTTTCCATTTTTACCGACGAAAATAACACGCCTTGGCTAGTTATCCAGGTGGTAAAATCGAACGGCTGCCCCTGTAACTTTTCATTTAATTGAATTAATTGCTCTACCACCTGTTCAGCATTAAAAGCATCATCTAGATAAAGGCGTAATTGTTTTACACCATCACCTTTGACTCTTAATAATTTAGCCGCATATTTACTATGAACATACACCATAGAGTCATCAACTTGTGAACCAACATTAAATATTCCGCTGATGGTAAAAGTTCGTTGAACCGGCACCCTGCCCATAGGTGTAAAAACTGTTTTATTAAGTAAAACTAATCGGATTTTATCACCATAAGCCACATTCAATTGCCTTGCTAAAGAACGACCTAAAACAACATTGTACTTACCTTGCGATAAACTTTCTAAACTACCTGCAACCATATTACGATTCACTATATTATGGCTTTCAAACTCAGGAATAATTCCCTGAAGTAAAACTCCTTGTAATGAAGTGCTTGACTGTATTAAGGCTTCTGTTTCTATAAAAGGACTAACTTGTTGCACATGGAGGTGGGATAAAAACTCAGCTCTTTGTTGTTGCCATTGAGGGAATGATGGTGCTTGAGTACTAACGACCACATGAGGAACTAACCCTAAAATACGTTTTTTTAAATCGTCTTCAAAGCCATTCATAACGGAAACGACAGTAATAAGAGCTGCGACACCTAACAAGATTCCCGCTATTGAAAAAAAGGTAATAAAAGAGACAAATCCAGAAGGCTTTTGGCTGCGGCTATAACGTAAGCCAATAAAAAAACTAACAGGTTGAAACATGAATTTTATGGTAATTTAAGTAGTTGATTAATAATTGATTTAAAAAGCTAACATATGAATAATAAGCATTTTGCGCGCTAACAGCATAACACAATGATTATCATGGTTAATGAACATTATGTAAATAAAGATGTTTTATTAAGATATTCGTTTTAAACTGTTAGAGTCTGTCGAATAATAATTAAAGGAAAGTGTGATGGAAACATTGAATCAAGAAGCTAAACTCGCCCAATTTAGCGAGTTTTTTTCAATTAAGCACAATTTTAATATTAATGTTGTAGCGATTAAACAGACACCATTTCCTTCTTTTGATCAATTTATACAGCAAATGCCTTTACCTTTTAAAATTGCTAGCGATATTGTGCATATTGACCAAGCAGCTTTAAAACCACTGCAAGGAATTAATAACAGCGCTGCCAATCAATTAGTCGAATATTTACATCATCAAACACAAAAAATAGATCTACTTGTTGGGTATATAATTAGCCAACAAGATGAAGAAAAAGATCGCTTTCAAGGAACACAATTTGGTGGGGGTGGTTTAATTTTTTCTGCTCCATCGCTTTTCAAGTTGGGCCAGCATATTGAGTTGAAAATATTCTTAGACCAAGATAACACAGCCATTTACTGTATTGGCGAAATTATTGAAGTTTTTCCATTAAATAATGAATCAGATAAACACCATTACACTGTCGTTTTTCAGCATATCCGTGAAGCCGATCGTGAGGTATTAGTCAGAGCAAGTTTGCACGAGCAATCAAAACAACTTCAAGCGCTGGCCAAAGAGCGTAATCAGGAAGCGACTTAAAATCGACTACCATTTGGCTAACTATGCATTAATCTTGTTTAGCCCTGATTAGCTCTAAATAGCGAAGAAAACTACACACAAATTCGGTTTAAAGTAATGTCCATTGATGAAGTTGTGTCTTGCTGCTCGCTAGCATGTTTAGCGACTGAAGTTAGCCCTTGATTTATCTCTTGGCTTAATGAAACAACAGCCATCATATTGTCGTTTATCGACGCGGTTGATATTTGTTGTTCATTAGTACCACTAGCCATTTGCGAGGTTAAATTATCAACATCGGTAAAAACTTCTCCCATTTTACCAAATGCTGCAACAACTTCTTCTGAATAAGTTAAGCTTTCTTGTGTTAAAGATTGACCACGCGCAATAGCATTAACTGCATTGGTCGACTTTTCTTGTAAACCTTCAACCATAGAATGAATCTCTACAGTAGATTCTTGTGTTCTGTGGGCTAAGGCACGTACTTCATCAGCAACAACAGCAAAGCCTCTCCCTTGCTCACCTGCACGAGCCGCTTCAATGGCGGCATTTAGCGCTAGTAAATTTGTTTGATCTGCAATCCCACGTATAACATCAAGTACCAAGCCAATTCGAGCGCATTCCTCTTGAAGTAGCGCTAATTCGTCTGCGGTTTCATTAACCTCTTTTGTACAAGACTCTAATGTTTGCTGGCTTGTGGTTGATGAATGAGTACCTTGAGATAAAATATTAATGATCTCACTGGTTGTTTCACTCACTTGATTAGCGCTATTAGATAAAGTTTGAGAAGTGGAAGCAACTTGTTCTATAGATTGGGCCATTTGTTCAATTTGATTCGCTGACTCATCAACAGCAATAACCGACTCAGACATTTTTTCAGTCAACAAAACAGAGCCTGCATTAAGTGCTTCAGATTCGCTACGTATTTCTTCAATTACATCAGATAAGCTGGCAATAAAATCGCTTAAATCATTAATAACCTTTGCTAAATCGTCATTATGATTATCTTTTAAAGGAGATTCTGGTGCTTCATTAACACTAACAACTTTGTTCACATACCCTTGAAGGTTTTCAATACGCTTAAAAAGCTGTTGGTTGGAATATAAAAAGCTTAAAAATAGTTGTACGACAGTCATAACAAACAGTATGCCAATAGTGGCAGTTTTACTGATATTCTCTTCTAAAAAAAATAATACTACTAAGATGAAAAAGACACTAACGACTGCGCTCGGTAAAAGAAGCTTAATGTTTAAGCGATTGAACATAACATGACCTATATTTTAATATTGATAAGCTAAGCGGCTCATTAATTACCACTCGTTTAAACACTAATTTTTTACATTAACATATGCAAAAAAGTACCCACAAAGGTATTAACTTGCTATTACTATTTGTTGTTAACTGTTTAAAAATAACCGTGAGCTGAGTGCAAATCAAGAAATTTAATCATTATCAGGAATCAATTGACTAAAAACTTTGACTTAACCTAATATAATGTACAACAATTAAGCTAACTATTTTGCATACTTCTAAGAAATACTTATGGTTGCTTTTCTCCTTATCATTCTATGTTTAGCAATGCTGATCTCTGGCATTTATCTACTCAAACAGACCGCTAATAAATTTAATCTATCTGAAGAAAAATTAGCACGAATAAAAAAAAGAAATGCCGCACTTGAAAAAGAAGAGCAAGAAGATGAAAACAATTAATAGATTAGCACCAATAATATCATCATAAAATTAACTCATTAATGACGATATAACGTTTTAATTAAATGATAACCAAACTTAGTTTTTACAGGGCCATGAACTTTTAAAATTGGCTTTTTAAAAACAACATTATCGAACGCTTTTACCATTTGCCCTGGACGAAACTCACCAAGGTCTCCTCCCTTCTTCCCTGACGGACAAAGAGAAAATTGTCGAGCAAGTTTTGCAAAATCACCACCTTTAGCTAGTTGCTCTTTAATTTCGTTTGCTTGTTTTTCTGTTTTAACTAAAATATGTACTGCACTGGCTAAAGCCATGATTAGGTTCCTTTAAAAATACATTCAGTGTTATTATTACTAATCGAACTTGTCCGATGACATTTTATGTCATCTTAAGATACAATATTGAAAATTAAATTGTAATTCCTATTCTTTAAAGCTTGAGGTCATCATGTCGTCGATTCAAAACCTTTTTAATAATAACCAAAAATGGGCAGAAAGTGTTAAAAAAGACAGTCCGGATTTTTTTTCTAATCTGTCAGAGCAGCAAGCACCAAAGTTTTTATGGATAGGTTGTTCAGACTCTAGAGTACCTGCTAATAGCTTAATGGGCTTAGCACCGGGCGAAGTGTTTGTTCACAGAAATATTGCCAATGTTGTGGTTCATACCGATTTAAATTGTTTATCAGTGATTCAATACGCGGTCGATATTTTAAAAGTAGAACATATCATTGTTTGTGGTCATTATGGTTGTGGTGGCATTAATGCAGCCATGACAGATGAAAGCTTTGGCTTAATCGATAATTGGCTCAAGCATATTAAAGATGTTTATCGTTTTCATAAAGAAAAAGTAGACAGTGTTGAAGATGCGACTGAAAAATCAAACTTAATGTGTGAGCTGAATGTTATCGAACAAGTCGCGAATATTTCCAGTTGTAGTATATTAAAAAAAGCGTGGGCTAAAGAACAGAAAGTGACCGTGCATGGTTTTATCTATAAATTGCATGACGGCATATTACAAGATTTAGAAGTATCCGTGAACGGCAAATAATTGAATTACCTAAAAATTGAATGCCTTATTTCAAGGTAATTAAAAACTAAAAAACAGCACAAGAAGTGCTGTTTTTTTTGGGGTAAATAAAAGTAGTTAACTTACCTGAACTCAGCTTGGTTAAACAACACCACGTTCCATTTGGTTTAATTCAATCGATTTAAACAGAGCGGTAAAGTTTCCTTCGCCAAAACCTTGATCATCTACACGCTGAATCATTTCAATAAAAATGGGCCCAAAAATATTTTTAGTGAAAATTTGCAATAAATATGAATTCTCTTTTTGGCTATCAACCAATATTTGATGATCTTGAATACGTTTATGATCTTCTTTTACCCAAGGAATACGCTTAAAAACATCATCATAATATTCAGGAACAATATCTAAAGTATCAATTATGTTTTTATCTAGTTGATCTAAAGAACCAACTAAATCATCCGTAATAAACGCTAAATGTTGTACTCCTGGACCATTGTATTCTTCTAAATACTCATCAATTTGATTGTTACTTGTTCCCTTACCTTCATTAATAGGAATACTAAATAATCCACAAGGCGACTGCAGAGCATATGACACCAATGCTGTTTTTTCACCTTTAATGTCAAAGTAACGAACTTCAGTAAAACCGAACACTTCTTTATAAAAATCAGCCCATTTTTGCATGGTGCCTTGGTAAACATTATTCGTGAGGTGATCAACACGCAAGAAACCTTTATCATCAACTAGCACAGGTGAGTCTATTGCCTCAAAATCATCTTCGTATATCGAGCCAGGATTAGCGCTCGAAGTTGAAAATTTATCTATAAAGTAAATTAAACTATCACCAATACCAAAAATAGCCGGATAAGGTAATTTATTCTCCACCTGTTGTGCCGATTTAGCGCCGCGTTTTAAAGCTTCATCAAAAGCAAAATCAGCATCTTCCACTCGCCAGCCCATGGAACAAATTGCTGGACCATGACTTTTTGCAAACTCTTTTGAAAAGCCTGATTGTTCATTATTGAGTAAAAAATGAATATCATTTTGATTAAAATAATCTATATCGCGCCCTTTAAACTTTTTTGTTTTTGAAAAGCCAAAACCATAAAAGGCATTTTCCATAAAGTCGCTGTCTGGCGTTGCATATTCGGTAAATTCAATTCCACACAAGTTTAATGGATTTTTAACATCAGTCATTTCTTATTACTCTTATTTGTTACCCACCTTAGTAAAAATATCAAGGTGGTTATGCGTTAATAAAATCATTATCTAGGTCTTTATCTATTAGGAAAAGCCTGCATCGACTTGTGCTTAAAAATGCAATGTAAAAGAAAATGTACGAGAATAAATAGGTCAAAAATGAAGATGCTGATCTAGGCTATACTAGCTCAACCAGGTAGATGTACCAATAAGTTTACACCATTTAATTTAAGTGACTAAAAGCGAGGGTTGGCCATAAAATAATGTCGATGGGTAATTTTACTAGAAGATGAAATGGCCACCACTAATGGCATTGCCGTTGGTTCGAGCAATAAAAAATTACTGATCCATTTTCCTGATCCATTTTCCTGATCATGGTGTAGACGGAATGAGAACCGATGACCAAGGAAACTTATACATAGCGCGTTATGGTAAAGGCGTTGTTACTGTTGTTTTTCCCCTAGGTGAACTACTGAAAGAAATTGAACTAAAAGGCAACTTTCCTACCAATGTAGCATTTGGCGGCACTGACAAATAACAAGTTTTTGTCACGATGCAAAAACGCGGAGCGGTAGAGTCGTTTTACAATGAGTAGCTATGATTAGATTTCGCAGATAGATTTCACAAAATAATAAGGAGCCACATTCATAAAAAAAGACGCTAAAAAGCGTCTTTTATCATCACATTGATTTCATACTAGCTACACAGCTAGATTGATACCATTAATTTTGGCGTTGTGGACGCTCAGAGCGTTTATTTCCACTCGCTGCCGGCGCATCAGAAACCGAAATGGCTAATGGTTGACGACGAACTCGAACACCTTTCAACTGGTTAAATGAAGCAGTAGGAATACCTTTAGGTAACTGAACAAAACTATGCTTTTCATGTAAGTTAATCGCACCAATGTAGCTGCTATCAAGTGAGATTTCATTAGCGATAGCACCAACAATATCTCCAGGACGTGCACCGTGGTCTTTACCAACTTCTAAGCGGAAAGTTTGCCAATCAATATCATTTCTCACTGACTTAGGTTTGCGAGCAGGTCTTTCAGAACGATTGTCTCTATTGCCACGGTTGTCTGAACGTGCATCACGACGATTATCCCTGCCGCCACGGTCATTACGACTTCCGCGATCATTTCTGTCATTACGGTCACGTGTCTCACGACGTGGTTTAGGATCTTCTTTTGGCTGTAAAGGTTGATTTAATTGCTTTTGATACAACAAAGCTGCGGCTAAATCAGTCATCGACATTTCAGATTCATTAGCCATAGCTTCAACAATTTCTTTCATTGCAGTTAAATCTTTATCGCTAGCAAGTGCTGCCATTTCAGTGCGTGTACGTTCAATACGTTTCTTACCAATTTCTTGAATATTAGGTAATTCGTATGATTTAACAGTGCCAGAAGTTAAACGTTCGTAATGACGTAATGAATACATTTCACGAGGACGAACAAAAGATATTGCTATACCTTCTCGTCCTGCACGACCTGTACGACCAATTCGATGTACATAAGCTTCGTTGTCGCCAGGTAAGTCATAGTTAACCACTAATGAAATACGAGGAATATCTAAACCACGAGCAACAACATCTGTTGCAACAAGGATTGATGATTTACCTGATTTCATTTGATCAATACAACGTTCACGCTGTGCTTGGTTCATGTCACCATTCAACGCCAACGCAGGGTAACCTGCTTTTTCAAGTTGCTCAGATACTTCAACAGTGTCGTTACGAGTGCGCACAAACACAATCATGGCATCATAATCAACGATTTCAGCAATACGTTCTAATGCGGTAATTTTTCTAATACCACTTACTTTCCATGCGAATTGAGTAATATTGGCTTTTTCTTTCTTAACAGCAGCCACTTTGATGTGCTCTGGACTTTTTAAGAAACGGTTAGCAATTTTACGGATACCAGCAGGCATAGTTGCCGAAAACAAACACATTTGTGTCGTATCTGGCACATGATCGAGTGTCCAAGTAATGTCTTCTAAAAAGCCCATATTAAGCATTTCATCAGCTTCATCAAGCACACACACTTTTAAGTCGTCTAATTTAAGGCTTTTACGACGTAAATGATCCATTAAACGACCAGGAGTACCAACAACAACCTGTGCGCCACGCTCTAATTGTTGAAACTGAGGGCCGTAAGATTGACCGCCATATAAAGTGGCTACGCGTAAACCTTTCATATTTTTACCGAAAGATTCTATAGCCTCAGCAACTTGCATTGCTAATTCACGTGTTGGTGCCAATACCATTAATTGAGGTTTTCTAATATTAGTATCTATTTTTGATAAGGCAGGTAAGCCAAATGCAGCTGTTTTACCAGTACCTGTTTGTGCTTCACCTAAAACATCTTTACCTTCAAGAAGGTGAGGAATTGTTTTTGCTTGGATAGGCGTTGAGGCAGTAAAACCTAATGTAGTTACTGCAGATAATAAGTTTTCAGGCAAGCCTAAAGCGTCAAAGCCGATAGCGGCATTGGTTTGATCAGTCATATTAATTTCATCTTCTCAAGGCAGGTGTCAGCGACAATACTAGAGAACTTCATTTCTTATTAGAAATAAATAATTTAGAAAAGCCAACCTGTAACCCGCGTACAAATACGAGGAAACCACCAGGAAGACTCAAAGCGTATTCTTACGCTACATTCTGCTAATACATAGGAATATTAGCTTGGGAAAGTCTATTGGGCGGTATATACCCCACTCATAAAGTAAGACTCATCTGATGAGCTCCTTACTAAAGCGCGCATTATACAGACTCTACTTGTATATGCAAGATAAAGCGCAAAATGAAGCTCATATTAATTAATTTCGCGCATTATTATCCAATAAACGAAACCTGAGTTATATAATTCAGTTTCGTTTATTGGGAGTTATATCGTTTATGCAAATTAACTAACTGTCAATTTCAAATTCGCCTTTAACATTTTTAATGCTTAAGCCACCAGAGCCTGACTCTACAACTTTTAAACCACCAATATCATTAACATCAATATCCCCAGAGCCATCTTCAATAATAACCATACCACTTGTATTAGAAACAATTAAATCACCTGAACCATCGTCCAAGTGAATATTACCTTCGACATGATTAACACTAATAGCACCAGAGCCATCTTCTATTTCAATATGCCCTTTAATTTCAGTTAAGCTCATTTCTCCAGAACCGTCATCAACACCAACATTACCTACCACTTTAGTCACTTCTATTCGTCCAGAGCCATCATCTATCGTTAAGTTACCTTTGATTTCACTAACAACTAATTCCCCTGAACCATCTTTAACAGAAACATCGGCATTTATTCCTTTAATTAAGATACCACCAGAGCCATCATCTACCTCAAGGAGTAAATGTTGAGGGACGATGATTTCAATATCTATATGAGCATTACTTGAAGAAACAGACCAATAATCAGAATGGCGTTTATTTTTGGCAACTAAATAAGCCGTTGAACCAGAATTGTCCAAACTAAGATCATAGTATTCACCGTCTTTAGAGGTAGTATAAATATCGGCTTTAACCATTATTTCAGTTAAGCCCGCTTCGCCAATTATTGTTAATGACCCAGCACCTGTTTCAACATCTAATGCCGTTAACGACTGTGTATCAAGCGTTAATTCTTTTTTTATATGCACAGTAGCTTGTGGAGTAGCTGCAATTACAATACAGCCATTAAGCATAAAGACAGTTGCGATAGTCAGCAGAGTTTTAGTCAAATTCATTGTTTTATCTCGATAATTTAAAAAAGTGTTAACAACTATTATCAATTATCACGCCAACATTAACCCCTTTATTAACAATAACTTAAAAAACACAAAAATAATAAAGTGTAATAAAACACATACTATTTAGCCTTTTAAACTAATAAGTAGCAAAATATTTAATGAATGCCAATGTCGCATATCCTAAGGTGGATTTAGTAAATGATGGCTAAAAATTAAGATTATGGTTTAAGTGCAAATGTTAACCATAGAGAAGTAAAATACTTAGAAAGTTGAAATGTATTGTAAAAAAAACCTACTCGCTATAAATTATTATTAAGTGGTGTTAAATCAATAATGAAAATAATGAAAATAAAGAAAATAAAGAAAACCAATGGTTTTACACTAATAGAGTTAGTGGTTGTAATAGTTATCTTAGGTATTTTAGCAGCAACGGTAGCACCAAAATTTATTAATATACAAGATGACGCACTTCAAGCGACCATGTTAACTATGAAAGGCGCAATAAAATCTGCAGAGTCGATGGTTGCATTAAAGATTATCACTCGCCCTGAAAATTTGAATGCCAGACAAAATAGGTACTCATTAGCCAACGGACAAAATATTGGAGTACGTGGCAAGCTACCTGATGGCCGTTGGAACCTCACCTTTACTCACCTAGTAAATTTTGAGGATATTTCGCAAGTTAACACCAATAATTGTAATGATGCGACATTAAAATGGTGTGTTAGACAACGAGGCCAAAACTGGTTTAACAGCAGAGGTTACGCCAACCTTGGTACAGGTCGAGGTTTTGTTATTTTTCCTTTTAGCAAAAACCTCAATCAAGACAACTGTTACGTTTACTACCTCAACCAAAACAATAATGCCACTCCAACCACCATTGCTCCCTCAATTGTTGGATCTGATTTTAGTGGTTGCTAATAGTGGCTATTCGGCGCGTTAATGTACGACGATAAATTATTCTTCACTTAATATTTCTGAGAAATTGGCCAATTTATCTAACACTAAACCATGAATCGATTTTTTAGGGTAACGCCCTGTTCGACTTAATTTTCCTGCATTATTATCCATTAATATTTCTAACGCTTGATCAATGTCTTCAACTGGGTAGATTGAAAAATCTCCCTGTTCAACGGCATTAATAACTTCTTGAGAAAGCATTAAATTAATCATATTAGTCATAGGGACAATAACGCCTTGATTTCCCGTTAATCCGGTATCTTTACAAAGACGATAAAAACCTTCTATTTTCTCATTAACCCCACCAATTGATTGCACTTCACCGTGTTGATTAATAGATCCTGTAATTGCGATGCCTTGATCAATGGGGAGTAGAGTAATTGCCGAAATTAACGCACAAAGCTCAGCCATAGAAGCACTATCACCATCAATATGTCCGTAAGATTGCTCTATGGCAATATTGGCCGAAATCGTCACAGGCAACCCTTGACCGTATTTGTGTCCTAAATACCCGGTTAGCAGCAGTACACCTTTTGAGTGAATAGATTTACCTAAATCTACCTCGCGTTCGATATCGGTAACTCCGTCGGTACCTGCATAAACTGTAGCAGTGATTCTTGCTGGAGTACCAAAAACACTATCACCAATTTCTAATACTGTTAAACCGTTAACTTTACCAACTTGTCCACCTTGAGTATTGATCAACACTTGGCGCTCTTTAATTTCACTCAGCCAAGTTTCACTCATTCGTCCTGTACGGCGTTGTTTAGCAGACAATGCTAAGTTGATATGTTCAGCGGTTATCTCAAAGTCCCCTTTTTGTTTCGACCAAATATAATTAGCTTCGTCGAGTAAATCATTTACTTGTACGATATTTGATGAAATCTTTTCTTGATGTTCAGACTTTCTTAAAGCGTATCTAACTAGCTCAACTACCGCATCATCTGAAATAAGTGGGTAGTTATATTTATGTGCACGCTGTCTAATTAAGTTCGCATAAGCAACTAAATTTTCATCTGTTTTTTCTAAATGTCGGTCAAAATCTGCTAACACTCTGAATAATTCAGTAAACTCTTGATCGTATTCTTGCAAGGTGTAATAAATCTCAGGATCCCCTAGCAATACAATTTTAACTTTTAACGGTATCTTTTCTGGTTGTAAACTGTAAGAGCCTGGCTGACTAAATTCTGAATAGGGATTTTCAATGCTAATTTGTTGTGTTTTTAGCGCTAATTTTAACTTGGCCCATACCAAGGGCTGGTTCAATAATTTTTCAGCATCTAATAATAAATAGCCGCCATTTGCTTTATGCAATGCCCCTGCCCTAATTAAGCGGTAACTGGTGTAAGTAGCGCCTTGAAAACTTGCAAAGTCGACATGACCAAATAAATTTTGATAGGTTGGATTTTGTTCATAAACAACAGGAGTACCCTCATCTGGCGTTCGAGGCACTAACAGATTAGGCAAAAACTGTTCAACCATTAATTTACGGTTGTCTTTATCATTAGGGTTTTCGTTACTTTCATCAGCTAGTATTTCTAAAACGGCATCAACTACATGTTCTTTAACCTTTGATAAATATTTTAACACACCAATATTACTAGCAAATTCATGCTCAAGCTCTTTCAGTAGTGGTTGAATGCCCTTTTCAGCAGTTTCATAGCGAAGTTTACGCAACTTATCAGACGAGACACGCTTCCATAAAGGTAATTCAATTAATTGCTCTGAAAGCAAATCTTCTAAAACAGCCAAGCGCTTATAAAATTCTGCGCGTTGTTCGTCTTCTAAACTCGCAAATTCTTTGTCATTTAATGGCTTACCATCAACTAACATTGAAAAACCGATTTCCCCAGCTTCTTCAAATAAAACAACACTTTGCTTTAACGCTGATTCCTCAACAATTGAAATCGCTTCATCATACTTTTGATTAAACTCTCTATCAACAGCTGCTTTTTTTCGTTGATAACCGGGGTTATCAAAAATCTCTGGAAACAAGTCAATCAGTTCATCAATAAACGTATTCATTCGCGCAAGCAATTGCTTACCGTCACCGGGACTGACATAGAGCTTATAAGGAGTATGAGTATCATCAAAATTATTAATGTAACACCACTCATCAGGTGTTTTTTCACTGACAGCTAAACGGGTTAACATTTGCTTAATTAACGTTAAACGCCCTGTGCCATGTTCGCCCATAGCAAACACGTTAAAGCCTATAGCCTTCATAGACAAACCAAAGTCCAAGGCTTCCTTTGCGCGCTCATGGCCAATAAAACTTTGCTTAGTAACGGTATTTTTAGGTGATTGACCAAATAATTTTTCAGTTAAATTAGCGGTTAATTGATGTGGCGCAAGGCGCAAATTGTCAGCCGTTTTACTCATGTAGAGTCTCAGTGTGAATAACCACAATTAACTGCTTATTAATTAAACAGTTAGTGGTAGATTTTAATGTTAAGGCTAAGTGTACTCTAGCCGTATCTATTAGAAAAGGATCTTTACGGCATCATTCCTTGGCGAATAAATGTTTCACCATGGCAATGCAAACAAGCCGTAACTTTGGTTAAATGGGTAATAGTAATTTTTTCTTGGCAATGTTCACAGCATAGTTCACCAAAACCTATATAATCTCCTAATCGATAAATACCATCATGTTCAAAATCATCCATCAGCTCAGACCATTCAACTTGCGACTTGTCTGTCATCGTAGCGAGCGATTGCCATAACCTTTCATTCATTAATGTTAAATAAACAGAATTTTTGACTTGTTTTTGATTTTGCTGATAAAAATCGTGTAGATCATAAATAAAGCTATCAATAAACTGTTCTATTTTTTGCTGAGGGATGCTTTCTGCTGCACTTATATAAGCTTTAGCTTGTTCAACAACTTCAACGATTTTAGTAATTTCGTGGCTTTTAGTCTGCTCAATCCATTCATTAATATTTTGATAAAAATCACTTAATGCTGTTTTTTTATTCATACTATTTTCCCTTCTATTTTTCGCAATTCGTTAACCATTTTGAGTAGCAGGTATTGTTATCGTAAAGTATAGACAATATTTTGTGAGCTTTAGAGGCAATATCCGCTATTAAGCTCAGTTAAGATCAGGTATTCTATGGGACAAATTTTAATAGCCTCATGAGTGCTCAGTACAATTACTAGTATAATCTCATGTAGCACCCATCTACAGTGTTTGAGAAATAGTTAATGGAATCCACTTACAATCCCCAATCAATCGAAAAAAACGTTCAACAATTTTGGGTTGATAACAACACCTTTGCTGCCACAGAA
The DNA here is from genome assembly GCF_057543495.1 of Colwellia sp. SU-HH01217. Lineage (NCBI taxonomy): Bacteria > Pseudomonadati > Pseudomonadota > Gammaproteobacteria > Alteromonadales > Colwelliaceae > Colwellia > Colwellia sp. SU-HH01217. The sequence continues at coordinate 149,560 of NZ_BAAJLX010000005.1, forward strand.
CAGCCAGAAAAAGAAAAGTTTTATTGTCTTGCAATGTTTCCATATCCTAGCGGTCGCTTGCATATGGGTCATGTACGCAATTATAGTCTAGGTGATGTAATTTCTCGTTATCAGCGTATGCAAGGCAAAAATGTCATGCAACCAATGGGTTGGGATGCATTTGGTTTACCTGCTGAAAATGCTGCCATTAAAAATAATTCTGCACCAGCCAAATGGACGTATGAAAATATTGATTATATGCGTGAGCAACTAAAATCATTAGGTTTTGGTTACGATTGGGGACGCGAATTAGCAACGTGTAAAAAAGATTATTACCGTTGGGAACAGTGGTTTTTCACTCAGCTTTATGAAAAAGGCTTAGTGTATAAAAAAAATGCCACCGTTAATTGGGATCCTGTTGATCAAACTGTTTTAGCAAACGAGCAAGTTATTGATGGCCGAGGCTGGCGCTCTGGTGCCATAGTTGAACGCAAAGAAATTCCGCAATGGTTTATTAAAATTACCGATTATGCCGAAGAGTTATTAAACGATCTTGATCAACTCACCGAATGGCCTGAACAAGTTAAAACCATGCAACGTAATTGGATTGGCCGTTCTGAAGGTGTTGAGATGACCTTTAAACTAGCCGATTCAAATGAAGAGTTCGACATTTACACGACGCGTCCTGACACATTGTTAGGGGTAACTTATGTTGCTTTAGCTGCTCAGCATCCACTCGCTTTAGCAGCAGCAAAAAACAATACGCAATTGAGCGACTTTATTGCTGAATGCAAAAATAGCAAAACCACTGAAGCTGATATGGCAGCAATGGATAAAAAAGGCGTTGATACAGGCTTAAAAGCGATTCACCCTATCAGCGGAAAACTTGTTCCTGTTTGGGCAGCTAATTTTGTATTAATGGATTATGGCTCAGGTGCAGTTATGTCTGTTCCTGGACACGATCAACGTGACTGGGAATTTGCAACAAAATATGGTTTAGAAATTAGCCAAGTTATAGCAGGTCAAGATGGCGACGACATTACTAAAGCTGCCATTACCGAAAAAGGCACATTGATAAATTCTGGCGAATTTGACGGATTAGGTTTTGAGGATGCATTTAAAGCAATCTCAGATAAATTAATTAGCGATGGCAGCGGTAAAATTACGGTGAATTATCGTTTACGCGACTGGGGTGTTTCTCGTCAACGTTATTGGGGAACACCTATCCCAATGATTAATTTAGCCAATGGAGAGTCTGTTGCGGTTCCTGCTGACCAACTACCGGTTGAATTACCAGAAGACGTAGTAATGGACGGTGTAAACTCACCAATAAAAAGCGATCTAGAGTGGGCTAAAACCACATACAATGGTGAAGAAGCATTACGTGAAACAGATACTTTCGACACCTTTATGGAGTCTTCTTGGTATTACGCGCGTTACTGTTCGCCGAACGACGATACGCAAATGCTTGATCCTGCCAAAGCCAATTACTGGCTACCGGTAGATCAATACATTGGTGGTATTGAACATGCCATTTTACATCTTCTTTATGCACGATTTTTTCATAAACTATTACGCGATGTTGGTTTAGTAAAAAGTGACGAACCGTTTAAAAGCTTGTTATGTCAAGGCATGGTATTGGCTGATACTTTTTACCGCGAAGCTGACAATGGCGCACAAGACTGGATCGCACCTAACGATGTTGAAGTAGAGCGAAATGAAAAAGGCCAAGTGGTTAACGCACTAAGCAAACTCGACGGGCAACCTGTTATTTCTGCTGGCATGAGCAAAATGTCAAAGTCTAAAAATAATGGCATTAACCCACAAGAAGTCATTGAAAAATATGGCGCAGACACTGTGCGTTTATTTATTATGTTTACTTCTCCGCCAGAGCAAACACTTGAATGGTCTGACAGTGGTGTTGAAGGTGCTCATCGTTTCTTAAAACGTGTTTGGAAATTAGTAGCTGACTTTGATGCGAATGAACAACCTATTGTTGCATTAAACGGCCTAACACTTAATAGCGCTCAAAAAGTATTACGTCGTGAGTTACACAAGACTATTACTAAAGTTACAGACGACATAGGTCGCCGAAATACGTTTAATACCGCGATTGCTGCTATTATGGAATTAATGAACCATTTAGCAAAAGCGCCAATGGATAACGTTGAAGATAAAGCGGTCATGAATGAAGCAGTACAAGCTGTAATTTTAATGTTAACGCCTATTGTTCCTCATTTAACTCATCATTTATGGTCACTTGTCGGCGATAAAACTCAAGGCGCTACAGTGGAAGATGCATTATGGCCAGTGGTTGATGAAAACGCTTTGGTTGAAGACGAAAAACTTATTATCGTTCAAGTCAACGGCAAAGTAAGAGCAAAAATTACCATTGCCGCTGATGCAGAACAAGCGACTGTTGAAAAAACAGCCTTAGCAGATGAAGTTGTCAGTCGATTTACTGAAGATAAAACTGTACGTAAAGTGATATACATACCAGGTAAGTTGTTAAACATTGTAGCGAACTAGCGTTATAATCATTTAACAGGAAAAATAAGTGGGTTAACTTAATGCTGGCCCACTTCCTGAAATTAACATCAAAGAAAAACAAAAGGTTTGCCGTGACAACCCATAAATCACTATTGATAACTCCTTCACTAATTAGCGCTGTTCGAGCTCGGTTTACTATCAAACTGAAATTTCAACGTTTTGTTATAGGGTTACTTATTGTTTCAGTTATTAGTTCATGTGGCTTTAGGTTGCGTGGCGACTATCTACTTGCTCCAGAGCTTCAAACCTTGTACGTGAGTTCAGTAGATACTCATGGTGAACTCACGCGTGTTTTAAAAAGGCATTTAGAGCTCAACCAAGTCACTATTGTAAAATCTTTTACAGTTGCTCATCCAGAATTACATGTATTAAAAGATAATTTAACTCGACGTACATTGTCTGTTTTCCCTAATGGTCAGGTCGCAGAGTATGAACTTATATATGCCGTTAATTATCAATTACGCTTTCCAAATCAAGATCCAAGAAATTATAGTTTTGAGTTAAATAGAGATTATCAAGACGATCCTGACATTGCCCTTGCAAAGTCTCGAGAACTGACATTATTGTTAAGCGAGATGCGTAAACAAGCCGCCGACAGAATATTAAGAAATATGGCGAGCATTAAAATTTAAGTGGATTTAATTCCCCAATAACTGTGCGACATTATGCGAATTTATCATAACCAATTAAAATCAACGCTCAACCAAGGTTTTCAACCTATTTGGTTAGTGTTTGGTGATGAACCTTGGCAAAAAAATGATAGTTTACACACCATAAAATCACACGCGCAACAACAGGGTTTTAGTGAACTAATACGCTTTAGTGTTGATGACAAATTTGATTGGCAGCTTTTACTCGGCGAATATCAAGCCATGAGTTTATTTGCTAGCCAACGAATTATCGAAGTAGAACTTGTCACAGGTAAAATTGGCGATGCTGGCGGTAAAGCACTACTGACTTTAATTGAGCATCTACACTCAGATGTACAGCTCATTTTTCATGGCCCTAAATTAGACGGGCCTACAGCCAATAGGAAATGGTTTAAAGCCTTATCCCAACAAGGTTGCTACTTGCCTTTATACGATATAGAGGTAAAAGCTTTAGGTGGTTGGCTACAACGCCAAGCTAGAGCGCTAAATGTTAACTTATCTTCTCAGGTCGTTTCTTTATTAATAGAACTCTTTGAGGGGAATTTACTCGCTTTAGAGCAAGAATTACAAAAACTCTCTATATTATTTGGCAGTCAATTGATAAACATGGAAGATGCCGAACAATTAGTGATTAACCAAGCTAAGTTTAATCCATTTCAACTCATTGATGCATTGTTGTTAGGGCAATTAGATAAATGCATTTCAATTTTAGGACAACTACAACAAGAAGGTACACCGGTTGCTCAACTTATTTGGTTTGTCCATAAAGAAATGAGTCAATTATTCGAGATGCTTGAACAAAAAGCGCAAGGCGCAAACATTAACGAAATATTTAAAAAATATCGTATTTGGGATAAACGAAAACCACTTTATCAGCATGCTCTCAACCAAATCACTTTAACTAACCTTAAGCGAAGTATGTCTCGTTTAGCTCAAGTTGACTTACTGAGTAAATCGAGTAGTGAATTTAATCACTACCTTTTACTCAGTGATATTTGCTTAAGCCTTTACCACGGCGAAACCATGGTAAATTATCCCCTCGATTATGAATACAGCTAATAAAATAGCAATATTAGGGGGAACTTTTGACCCTATTCATAATGGTCATATACTGCCAGCTAAACATGCTGCACAGTGGCTAGGACTCGCCCAAGTTCATTTAATGCCCGCTAATATTCCTCCTCATAAAAGCTCAGTTTCTGCTTCAGCAAAACAACGTGTCGACATGGTTAAACTAGTGTGTGATGACGATAAGCTTTTTACTTGTGATGAACGCGAACTCAACAGAACGACCCTTTCTTACACCGTTGACACCTTAAAAGAGATCAAACAGGCACACCCTGATCAAATTATATTTTTTATCATCGGTATGGATTCCTTACTCACATTTTTGCAATGGCATCAATGGCAAGTCATATTAACCTTGTGCCATTTAGTGGTAAATTGTCGTCCAGATTACCCGTTAGAAGAGCTAAGTCCTTGTCATCAGGCGTTATTAAAAAAGCATCAACTTGAAGGTGAAACTACACCCCAATCAATAACTCAGCAAGCCGGTTATATTCTATTCCCTCCTGAAATCGCTTGTGATATTTCTTCAACGCTTATTCGAAAAAATATTCAAGCGCAAAAAAATTGTCAGCATTTATTACCAAGTAAGGTAGAAAACTACATCAGAGATAACCAGCTTTATCGCCAATCACTATAATCTTTATTATATATTCCAAGTAGCCTGCCTATTTAAATAATGATATTATGCGCCAACAGTAGAACAAACTAGGAATAACCCCTTGCAAAGCAAAGCATTAACAGAATTTGTTATTGACAAAATCGAAGACATTAAAGGTAGAGATATCATTACGTTAGATATCACAGGCAAAGCCAATTTTGCTGATTATATGATTATCTGTTCAGGTAATTCTAATCGACATGTAAAATCAATCGCCCAGTCGATTGGCGCAGAATGTCGAGCGCAAGATGTTAAGCCACTAGGCATTGAAGGAAACGATGTTGGAGAGTGGGCATTAGTTGATTTAGGCGATGTTATTGTTCATGTGATGACCGATGAACAACGTGATAAATATCAGCTTGAAGAACTTTGGTCGTAATTACTTCTCTCTGGCTAAAAGAACAATAATATGCGCATTACCCTATACGCTGTTGGTAACAAAATGCCGTCTTGGGTTACTCAAGGCTTTCAAGAATACACTAGACGCTTCCCTCGTGATATGTCATTTCATCTCGTTGAAATTTCGCCAGGTAAGCGTGGTAAAAATGCTGATATCGCGCGTATTTTAGAAAAAGAAGGGGAACTATTACTCGCTGCAATTCCTAAAGGCAGTCGTATAGTAACCTTAGAGGTGGAAGGTAAGCCTTGGACGACCCCACAACTTGCAACGCAGTTAGAACGATGGCAACTTGACGGCAGAGACATTGCGTTATTAGTTGGTGGCCCTGAAGGTTTAGCTCCTGCGTGTATTAAAGCATCAGAGCAAAAATGGTCTTTATCTCCTCTTACCTTACCTCACCCTATGGTTAGAGTATTACTTGCTGAAAGCCTTTATCGTGCTTGGAGCATTAATAATAACCACCCTTATCATAGAGAGTAGCCATGGCAGCACCACGCCGCGTCATTATTAGAAATAAATCCGCTGAAGCAAATCTTTTTGCTCGAAGAACTTTTATTACTTTTATCGGCGTTATTGTTATGGTGCTAATTCTCTTTAGTAACGTTTATAATTTAGAAGTTAATTCTTTCGACAAATATCAAACTCGCTCAAACAGCAACCGTATTAAATTAGTACCAGTCGCACCAAATCGAGGCTTAATTTTTGATAGAAATGGAGTACTACTTGCTGATAACAAAGCTATTTATAGCTTAGAAATTATTCCTGAAGATGTAACTGACATTAAAAAAACAGTCGCTGAAGTTAGCGAGTTGCTTGATATTAATATTGAACTTCAAAATAAATTTTTTAAACATATTCGTGGGAATCGCCGCTTTAAACCTGTCGAGTTAAAGTCACGGTTAAGCGATCAACAAGTTGCTTTATTCTCTGTTAATCAACATAAATACCCTGGGGTATTTATTGATGCACGCCCAAAACGCTATTACCCATTTGCAGAATTAACCACGCATAACATCGGTTATGTGGCACGCATTAATCAAAAAAATCTACAGACCTTAGCCAGAGAAGGAAAATCTGACAATTACGCAGCAACACGTGAAATAGGTAAGTTAGGCATAGAGCGATATTATGAAGATATGCTACATGGCACCATTGGTCATCAAAATGTTGAAATAAATAATCAAGGTCGAGTCATTCGAACCCTCGATTTTACACCGCCTATTCCCGGTAAAGATTTAACCCTTACTCTCGATATAGAGCTACAGATGGTCGCAAAACGTGCGCTTTCTGGCAAACGTGGAGCCATAGTCGTTTTAGATCCTCGTGACGGTGGCGTGTTGGCAATGTATTCAAACCCTAGTTACGACGGCAACTTATTTGTTCATGGTATTAGTAATAAAAATTACAATAAACTATTAAAATCTAAAGACTTGCCTCTTATTAATCGCAGCGTTCAAGGGTATCCTCCTGCATCGACAGTTAAACCTATTTTCGCCTTGTTAGGGTTAGAAGAAGAAGTAGTAACTCCTGAAAGTAAAATTTGGGATCCGGGCTGGTATCAGCTCAAGGGGATAAAAAATAAATCAAGAGATTGGAAACCTTGGGGACATGGTTGGGTAAATTTAACCAAAGCGATTGAAGAGTCTTGTAACGTTTACTTCTACGATTTGGCTTTTAAACTAGGTATTACCAAAATGAGTCAAATGTTAGAAAAATTTGGCTTTGGTGATCACACGGGCATCGATATTCACGAAGAAAGTCGTGCTATTTTACCGAGCGTTGGTTGGAAACGCGCGCGCTATAATAAGTCTTGGTATACGGGTGAAACACTTTCTGTTGGTATTGGCCAAAGTTACTTAACCGCAACACCATTACAACTTGCTCAAGCAACTTCTATATTAGTAAATAAAGGACAAATAAAAATCCCTCATTTACTTAAAGGAACTTCGCAAACTCAACTTATTCCAGTAGATACTAAAGAGAAATTTAAACGAGAAGTCACAACAGAAGAAGCAATAATAGACGAGAAACCTCCTATTGTTCTTAAAGACGATTCTCACTGGGATATCGTACTTGATGCCATGCACAGAACGGCACAACGTTTAGGTGCTACGGCTTATACGCCTTTTAAAGGGACTAAATATGATGTCGCGGGAAAAACAGGCTCAGCCCAAGTTGCAGGCATCAAACAAGATGAAAAGTATGATGCGAAAACTACCAAAGAAAATAACAGAGACAACGCGATGTTTATCTCTTTCGCCCCTTATGAAAATCCAGAAATCGTTGTGGTTGTTGCTATTGAAAACGTTGCTAAAGGTGGTGGTGCGAGTAATGCAGCTCCCGTTGCACGTCAAATAATGGATCAATATTTTGGTGACAGAGTTATTGAGAGTACTCACCCAGAGCGACATCCTAATCACGACAAACCTTATATTCAAAAAGATAGACGTTAATTCATGAGTTTTTTAGTCCGTAGGGAGCAATAATGCGAAGCACAGGTCAAGATCAACAACACCGCTCTGTTTGGCAAGCATTACATTTAGATATGCCTTTGTTCATTGGTTTATTAGTACTAATGACATTGGGGTTATTCATTGTTTATAGTGCCGGCGGTCAAGAGATGGGAGTAGTCTATCGGCAAGCTATCCATTCAGGTGTTGCGTTAGTTGTTATGTTTGTTGTTGCTCAAATTCAACCAACAGTATACGAAAAACTAGCAGTCCCTATGTTTATTATTGGCTTACTAATGCTTATAGCTGTTTTATTATTTGGCCATGTTGGAAAAGGAGCTCAGCGCTGGCTTGATTTAGGTATAACCAAATTTCAACCCTCTGAAATTATGAAGCTTATTGTCCCAATAATGATCGCATGGTATATCAGTACTAACGAACTTCCCGCTAAAATCTCCAATATTATTATCGCCTTTATTTTGGTGTTAATTCCGACTTTACTCATTGCAAAGCAGCCAGATTTAGGTACTTCATTGCTTATTGCTAGTTCAGGTATTTTTGTATTATTTCTTGCCGGTGCCAACTGGAAGTTAATAATGACTTGTGTTGGTTTAGCATCAGCTTTTGCACCAATTTTATGGATGTTTTTGATGAAAGATTACCAAAAACAACGAGTTTTAACTTTTTTAAACCCCGAGCAAGATCCCCTAGGCTCTGGTTATCATATTATTCAATCTAAAATAGCGATTGGCTCTGGTGGGCTACATGGTAAAGGTTACTTACAAGGCACTCAATCTCAGCTAGAGTTTTTACCAGAGCGTCATACTGATTTTATTTTTGCCGTTTTTAGTGAAGAGTTCGGTTTAATTGGTGTAACAGTGTTGTTACTGGTTTATTTAGGTATTGTTGCCCGTGGCTTATGGATTGCTGTTAACGCTCAACAAGCTTTTACTAAATTATTAGCCGGTAGTATTACTTTGACATTTTTTGTTTATGTTTTTGTCAATATTGGTATGGTATCTGGGTTATTGCCAGTGGTAGGTGTACCACTGCCGTTAGTCAGTTATGGCGGAACATCTAAAGTCACATTACTAGCAGGTTTTGGTATATTAATGGCGATAAGTACACACAAACGCTTTCATGCTTAGCGCAAATCTGGCAGTGTAACCTGGTTAACAGTCTTAGTAATTTATACCGTTTAAAAAATATAAGAGGATCGTGTGAAAAAAATTCTTACCATCATATCCCTACTTCTTATTACTAGTGCTTGCAGTTCACCTACAAGCCGTTACCAACACGAAAACGATAGCAAACCCACTCGTTTACCCAGTGGCGCAGAGCTAACCAATGCGGTTCCAAGAGAGGAAGCATATAGCAGAGGCGGCAATAAACATTACAAAGTAAGAGGCAAGTATTACAAAGTAATGTCAAGTGCAGAAGGCTTTAAGGAAGTTGGTATCGCTTCTTGGTATGGCAAGAAATTTCATGGCCATTTAACTTCTAACGGTGAAATTTATGACATGTATGGCATGAGCGCAGCCCATAAAAATCTCCCTTTGCCGACTTATTTAAAAGTGACCAATTTACAAAATAAACGCTCGGTAATAGTTAGAGTTAATGATCGAGGACCATTTCATCAAGACCGAATTATCGATCTTTCTTACAATGCTGCATATCAACTTGATATGCTAAAAACAGGCACAGCTACGGTTGAAATAGAGGCTATCACCCAATTTAGCAATGCTTTGCTTGCCCCGCCTACAACAGCAATAACACCAGAAAACAAACCGTACATTCAAGTATTTGCTACCCGAAATCCTGAGCTTGCCAAAAGCACCGCAAATGCCTTAGCCGAAAAATACAAAGAAAATGTCGTATGGCCAATAAAAGACGGTATATATCGCATTAAACTAGGCCCCTTTAAGGATGAAAATACGCTTAAAAAAACCTTAGCGATGTTAAGAAGTACTGGTTATCCGAAAGCTTATCGTCGTAAGTTGTTACAATAATTAATTAATAAACTGAGTATTAACGCTCACCTCCCATGGAATATAGCGATAAAAGTGATATACTCGTTGAAATTATTACCCTTTTTATTTTTCTACGAACGTAGTATTACGTTTTATTTTTCAAGGAAAAACATGCCAATTACAAAAGCCACTACGAGATCAAAATTAATTTCACTAGTCGGTACACTAGCGATTAGTTTCTCATCATTTACTCAAGCCATTTCTATCACCCCTGATGCGCCTGAAATTAATGCAAAAGGTTTTATTTTAATCGATTACACCACAGGCACTGTAATAGCCGAGGGCAATGCAGATATGCAATTAGCACCAGCCTCTTTAACCAAAATGATGACGAGTTACATCATAGGTAAAGAGATACAAAACGGTGACTTAAGTAATGACGATAAAGTAATGATCAGTGAAAATGCTTGGGCCAAGAAGTTTCCTGATTCGTCAAAAATGTTTATTGAAGTGGGTACAGAAGTTACGGTATCAGACTTAAACCAAGGTATTATAGTTGCTTCGGGTAACGATGCATGTGTTGCTATGGCTGAGCATATTGCTGGTAGCGAAGGCGCTTTTGCTGATTTAATGAATGCTCACGCTGAACAACTAGGGATGAGCAGCAGTTACTTTGAAAACAGCCATGGTTTAGATAGCAGTGAACACGTAACAACACCAAGAGATATGGCAACACTTGCGGTAGCACTTATTAGAGATGTACCAGAAGAATATAAAATATATAAGCAAAAATCTTTTACGTATAACGACATTAAACAATATAACCGTAATAGCTTATTATGGGATAAAAGTTTAAATGTTGATGGTATGAAAACCGGACACACTTCACAAGCGGGTTATAGTTTAGTCACTTCAGCAACAAAAGGTGGTATGCGCCTTGTTACCGTTGTTATGGGTACTGAAAGTGAGCGCGCACGTAAAGTAGAAAGCAAAAAATTACTTAATTATGGTTTTAGATTTTTTGAAACAATTACCCCATACCAAGCTGGCGAAAAATTTGTTAGTAATCGTGTATGGATGGGTGATAAAGAACAAGTTAATTTAGGCATCTTAATGGACACGCCTATTACGATACCTAGAGGCCAAAAGAAAAACTTAAAAGCCAACTTTGAACTAGACCGCCAATTAGAAGCACCATTAACCAAAGGTGAAGTGGTAGGTAAATTATTTTTACAACTTGAGGGCGAAGACATTGCTCAATACCCTTTAGTCACTTTAGAAGAAGTAAATGAAGGTGGTATGTTTAGTCGCTTAGTCGATTATGTAAAATTACAATTTGCAAACTAATTCGTTATACCCCTAACTCAGATAATCAATCTAGGCAGTTAACCTAGATAATTGACCTAGACAAATAATAGAACACGTAAAAACTCGATCTTTGATCGAGTTTTTTTAATATTAACTAGGCGAATATATTTCATCTATTGCTTTATTTACCCCCTACCACTTGAAAACTCACTGTTCAACTCCATTATAAAAGCTAACTAGATGATATTAGCCCTAAGCGTCAATTTAATGATAAAATACTTTTCGTATAAAGTTATCAGCCTAAATTCAAACACGCGTAAATAGAGAGACTCAATGAAAACCCATTTTGATGAATTATTAGATTTCCCCACTGTATTAAACTTTAAAATAATGGGAGTCGCTTGTGTTGAGCTACCCGATCTAATTATTGCCGAACTGCAAAAACATACGCCGGGCGATTACTCACCAAAAATCAAAGCAAGCTCTAAAGGAAATTATCATTCTGTCTCAGTTGCCGTAAGAGTTACTAGTAAGGATCATATTGAAACTATTTATAAAACACTTAATGCTATTGAAGAAGTTAGGTATGTTTTATAGCAAGTAATTATTGCGTTAATAACCGTAGTTTCTATAGGGTGTAAATCAATTTATAATTGTTATAATACAAATTAATCAAATTAAATAAGACTTAACATTGAAAAATTCGTTAATAATTCGACAACTAAATAAATCGAGCTATGTTGATGTATGGCATGCCATGCAAGAATTTACCGATAATCGCGATGATGAGACTATTGACGAATTATGGTTAGTTGAGCACCCTCCTGTTTTTACTCAGGGCCAGGCAGGTAAAGAGGAACACTTACTTATGCCAGGTGATATTGAGGTTGTAAAAGTTGATCGTGGTGGCCAAGTTACTTACCACGGTCCAGGTCAGCAAGTGATCTACTTTATGATTAATCTTCGCCGAAAAAAAATAGGGGTAAGACAGCTGGTAACTTTGATCGAAAACAGCATTGTCGCAGCGCTTAAAGATTACAATATAACAGCTTACCCTAAAGCCGATGCACCTGGGGTTTATGTTGATGAAAAAAAAGTTGCATCATTAGGCTTACGCGTAAGAAAAGGTTGTTCATTTCATGGTTTAGCCCTCAATGTGAATATGGACTTATCACCATTTCTACGAATTAACCCGTGCGGTTATGCCGGTTTAGAAATGGTACAAACGGCTGATATGAATGGCCCAAAAGATACTGAAAGCGCAGGTAATGCGCTAGTAAAACACTTAATACCATTATTAGAAGCGTCAGACGTACGCTTTCACACAGGATTCGATAGCTAATGACTACAAAAACCACACGTGTTGCTCCCGGAACTAAAATGCGTGACGCCGATAAAATGGCTCATATACCAATTAAAGTCGTCGAATCGACTCGTGAGAGTATGTTGCGCAAACCTAAATGGTTAAGAATAAAATTACCACGTACTACTGAAAAAATTGACGAAATAAAATCGGCACTACGTAAACATGATCTGCATTCAGTTTGTGAAGAGGCTTCCTGCCCTAACCTCTCTGAATGTTTTAACCATGGCACAGCTACATTTATGATTTTAGGTGATATTTGCACTCGTCGTTGTCCATTTTGTGATGTTGGTCATGGTCGTCCATTAGCAACAAATCCTGAGGAGCCTAAAAAACTAGCTCTGACGTTAAAAGATATGGCACTTAAATATGTGGTTATCACTTCAGTTGATCGCGATGATTTACGTGACGGTGGCGCACAACAGTTTGCCGACTGTATTAAAGAAATCGCAGAGCATGCGCCCCACACTAAAGTTGAAATATTAGTACCAGACTTTAGGGGCCGCATGGACAGAGCTTTAGATATTTTAAATTTAAACCCTCCTCATGTTTTAAATCATAATTTAGAAACCGCGCCACGCTTATATACAAAAGCGAGACCAGGTGCTAATTACCAATGGTCATTAGATTTATTAAAGAAATTTGGTGAAGCGAACCCAACGGTACCAACTAAGTCAGGATTAATGGTTGGTTTAGGTGAAACCGATGAAGAAATATTGGAAGTTATGCGCGATTTGCGTGCCCACGGCGTAACTATGTTAACCATTGGACAATATTTACAACCGAGTAAGCATCATTTACCAGTTGAACGTTATGTGCACCCCGACGTATTTGACATGTACCAAAGAGAAGCAATGAAAATGGGGTTTGAGCATGCGGCTTGTGGCCCACTAGTTCGTTCATCTTATCATGCTGACAAACAAGCCGCTGGTGAAGAAGTTAAATAATATAAGATTGATACCAACACAAATATCCCACTAAAAAAGCCGCTTAAGCGGCTTTTTTATATTTACAATTTGACCTATAGTTAATCGCACTCAATTAACTGTGAACCTTTTCTACTGCTTCAAAGTCTTTTAATATTTCAGGATCAGCACCGCCCGTTAAGCGGCTAACAATGACGATGGCTAAAGTACAAACAATAAAGCCTGGAACAATCTCATACATCAACGAACTTAATGATTGTCCGTTAATTGTAATCGGTGCATATACCCAAATTAACACGGTTATAGCGCCACTAATTACTCCTGCTAACGCGCCATTTTTATTCATATCTTTCCAATACAAGCCTAAAATAACCACAGGGCCAAATGCTGCGCCAAATCCCGCCCAAGCATTACTCACTAAGCTTAAAATAGAACTGTTTCTATCGTATGCTAAATATATAGCCACTAAAGCAACCAGTAATACCGAAATTCTTCCCACTAATACTAAGTTTTTTTCACTGGCGGTCTTATTTAAGAAAGCTTGGTAGAAATCACCTGTTAATGAGCTTGAAGTTACCAGTAGTTGAGACGATATTGTGCTCATAATAGCGGCTAAAATAGCAGCTAATAAAAAGCCAGCAATAAGTGGGTGAAATAACACTTGTGAAAGTAAAATAAAGATTGTTTCAGGGTCCGTTAAATGCACCCCTGTTTTTGCAACATAAGCAATACCAGCAAAACCAGTACCCATTGCACCTATAATTGCCACTATCATCCATGTCATACCAATACGACGTGCTTTAGGCACATCTTTAACACTTCTTATTGCCATAAAACGAACAATAATATGAGGTTGACCAAAATACCCTAGTCCCCATGCCATGGCTGAAATAATACCTAACGCACCAACTCCACTGAATAAATTAAATAATTCAGGGTTAATTGCATTAATACTGTTATTCATCTCAGAAACGCCACCAATACTATCTATAGCAACGATAGGAACTAGCACTAAAGCAACAAACATAATACAGCCTTGTACAAAGTCAGTTAAACTAACAGCTAAAAATCCACCGAATAAGGTGTACATGACAACAACACCTGCAGTGACATATAAACCCACTCGATAATCTAATCCGAATGAGCTTTCAAACAGTTTTCCTCCGGCAACAATACCCGATGAAGTGTATAAGGTGAAAAATACGATGATAACAATTGATGAGACTAAGCGTAGTATTTTGGTTTTGTCGTTGAAACGGTTTTCAAAAAAATCTGGAAGGGTAATTGAATCATTCGCGACCTCAGTATAAGTTCGCAAACGTGGTGCTACAATTAAATAGTTTAAAAACGCACCAATAACCAAGCCTATTGCAATCCAGATGCTGCTCAAACCGGTAATATACATAGCGCCGGGTAACCCCATTAACATCCAACCACTCATATCAGATGCGCCTGCTGATAGTGCAGTAACCGATGGACTTAAACTGCGCCCGCCTAACATATAACCAGATACATCGCTGGTTGATTTTCGATAGGCATATATACCAATGCCTAACATCACCATAAAATATACTGCTAACGAAATAATAGTACCTACTTCCAAAGTTGACTCCCAATAGACTTGTTTTAATTATGCTTTGCGCATATCTTTATATGTATTAAATAAATACTTGATCGCAACAAAACAGTTAATTAAATAGAGCACAAAAACAATGATGTAAGAGATAAACTAAACTTTCACCCTATATATAAAAAGCAACTAACGAAGCATTCAAGATTTACGTAGCCACAATGATGCAATAAATAAGCAATAACATCAAATAAAACAAATAAATAATGAAATACTGCCTCGTTTACCATATATTCAAAGTAATGATACTCTTCTCAGGATAACTTATGTATTTTTATGCGGCTAGACAGCCTATTTTAGACAGAGAAAAAAAACTTTTTGCTTATGAATTACTATTCAGAGATAGCATTAATAACGTATTTCCAGATATTGATGGCGATGAAGCCACAAGTAAAATGGTGGAAGCCAGTAAATTCAATATGGGTATTACTGAATTTACCGGTAACAAACCTGCGTTTATCAACTTTACATTAGAAACCCTTGAACAAGGGTATCCACAAATGCTGACAACCGAAGAGATTATTGTTGAGATTTTAGAGGCGGTAAAGCCTGGTAAAAAACTCCTTTCATTGGTGACAGAATTACACGAAAAAGGTTATACCCTCTCATTAGATGATTATCACCATCAAAAGGTTTGGCAGCACTTCTACCCGTTTATTAATATTATTAAAATAAATGTTCAACGGGTAGATATTGAAGAAGTTCAAACCGTAAAAGAGGCTATTGCTCAATTCCCTCATATAAAACTCTTAGCAGAAAAAGTTGAGACTCATGAACAATATCAGCAAGCATTTGATCTAGGATTTGAGTATTTTCAAGGCTTTTTCTTTTCAAAACCTGAAATGGTTAAAAGCAAAAATTTATCACCATCTCAAATGGCCATGGCAGAGTTATTGTACGAAACTTCCAAACCTGAGTTAGACTTAGCTGCGATTACCTCGGTGTTTGAACGTGACGTTACTTTATCATACAAGTTATTGCGCTACGCCAACTCTCCTATTTTTAGACGCAGAAGTGAAATAGCCACTATTAAGCAGGCGCTTGTTATTTTAGGCTCTGGTGAGTTGAAGCGTTTTATTGGCTTAATGTTTGCTACTAACGTTAACCCAGACAAGCCTACAGAGTTAATTAAGGTCGCGATGGCTCGTGCTAAGTTCTGTGAGTTAGTTGCTGGCGAAGTCAAATCCCCCATCGATATTTCAATTGCGTTTTTAACAGGCTTGTTATCAATGATCGATGCCATTTTAGATGAAGATATTGAATCTATTTTGGCTAAACTGCCATTAGCGCAAGAAATAAAAGATACCTTATTAACGAAAAAAGGCACCTTGGCAGCTATTATTAAACTTCTAGAACTAATTGAACATGCTGACTGGGACAAAACAGCGTTTGTTATAGATAAACTGGCATTGAACAAAGAACAAGTTTTAGCTCACTATAACGAAGCATTAGCTTGGGCTGACGAACAAGACAAACATTCACATGGTGAATAATTCACTTAAACTAGTAACCTAAACTCGTTATTTGAATTAGATACCTTTCAAAATTTAACATCATTAGCAAAATAGGATTCAATCTACTGAGTTCTTTAAAAAAGGCTGTTCACTCAAGTGAACAGCCTTTTTGGTAATTTTAGCTCAGTAACAAAGGTTAAAAATACCAATTTCACTAATTAGGTATTCAACTTTACGCACAGGGAAAATGACCAAGTACAATATATTTATTTTAATAACTAGTCGTTCCAATGATTAATTAAATAACGCAGTAGTTTATTATATTAACCAGTAGATATGATCACATAGTTAGCGAGATTGGTATAAAGCTATAACTGTGACTTATCCTTAAAGATATTAAGCGATTGAGGATTAGACTCTATACAAACAACATCATCCTCAAACACTTCACCATCGATGACATAACTTATTTTTTGATCGCTTTTAATGTTAATTTTTTTCGCTAAAGCAACTTGAATATTACTGTCGGTATCTTGCTTTTCACTCCCTTGACGAAAGTTAACACTAGCTGTTATTAACTCAACAAAATCAATAAGCTTAGATGTAACTTTACTCGATGGTTTAAGCCAAGTTACATCAAGTAAACCATCTTTAATATCTGGTGCGCCGTTCCCCTGTGCTAATAAACTTGTAAAAGGTGCAGCATTGGCAACAACAAAACTGGTACATGGAATTTCTTGTTCAGCCTGTTGATCAAACTCAACATGTAGCGTATGTTTTTTACCTTCAGCAAAGCCACGAAAAAAGCCTTCTAAATAAGCAAATTGACCTGAATCGTTTTTAGTTTCTCGGTCTGCATAATTTATCATCTCATGCTCTAGTCCAATTCCCACTAACAACAACACTGTTTTTTGGTTACACGTAGCAGTATCTATTTTTTCACACCGTTTACTCGTTATATGGGCTAGCGTAACGCCTACAGGATCTAATTTAGATATATTTCCGTATAAATGATGTGAAAGTGCATTCGTTGTTCCCAATGGGATTACGCCACACTGAATATCCGTGTTAACCAATTGCTGTGCAACTTCCCTTAAAGTGCCATCACCACCAGCAGCAATAATTGTTTGTGTATTATTTTCAATAGCTTGTTTTGCAATTTCTGTTGCAGATCTCTTTATTGTTGTCTCTTCGACTGACAATTTAAATGATTTAAATAACTGTTGTATAATATCATTTTTTGAGTCTTCCCACTTGCCACCGCCTGATACTGGGTTAGCAATTAAACACGCTTTATCATGGATCTTAATTTGATTGTTGCGATGATATTCAACCAAACATTTTAATTGTGCTTGATTTAAATTGGCAAAATGGCGAATTTTAGTGATGCTTTCTAGCACCTCTCGTACAGAGAGTTCCGGGGACTTAGCCAATAAATAGGCGGCAACGACAAAAACAGAGCGCCCACGACCGAGAGCACAGTGCACAACAACCGGACGTTTTAATTCTACTTGATTATCGATCCAAGTGATTGCTTGTCTTAACTCATTTAAATCTGGGCTTTGATGATCCAAAATAGGAATATTTAAATAATCCAAGTCCATCACCGAGGTACTCCAGTCGAGAGCACTAAACTCAGCGGTCATGTCCATAACAGCTTTAATATTTAAATTTTCTAATGTAAGTAAATCACCAGCATTAAGACGCCTGCCGACATAAACACCATCTTTAATATGATGAACACGATCTGTTTTATCTAATCTGATTGCAATTATATTATAAAGTTGGACCCCAAGAATAAAGGGTAAGAGTAATATACTGATAAAAAAAGGAATACTACCATCTGATTGTTTTCTAAATACTGTAGGCTTTTTAAAAATATAAGCACTAGATATAATGGTTAGTGCAACTCCTGTCCATATTAATAAAAAAGCAGGTATAGCTGAATTGAATGGTGCTAAAGTAAAAAAAATTATCGCTAAAAATATATAATAAAAATGAATCCGCATTAAGCAACTCGTGTTTTAGTCAATGAATAATAGTTAATTAGCAACTTCTACACCAGCTAGTTAATCAGTTGATTTTTAAGCAATAAAAGACATTTAACATTCATATCCTCGTCACCATGTATGTAAAAATTACATAAACCATTGTTAATAATTCATAACGACCTTATTGGTAAATGTCATTAAGTGTTTCAATTAAACAATAGGTAACTGATACCTAAAGTGTACCCCTTGAGCACATGGAACAAGCTCAAAACTACCATTTAACATTGTAGTAACTAGGTTAAAAGAAATAGGTAATCCAAGCCCCGCATTACCTTTTCGTCTTGTTGTTGTATAAAAGGGTTCAAAAATCTTTTTTTCATTTTCTTTCGCTATGCCAACACCGTTATCATAATAATCAACCACAAAACCTTGTCGATTCTTTTTAATAACAACATTAATATCGTTTTCACCGCATGTTAAAAAGCCATGTTGGACACTGTTGTTCACCAAGTTAGTCAGTATTTGTGCATGACATCCTGGATAAGTCATTAAATAATCGTTGTCACAGCCGGTAAAATTTAACTGTGCTTTTTTTCTTTTTAACAAAGGAGATAACGTTTTAATTAACCGCTGATAGTACTCACTCAACGAAATATCTTCTTGTTTAAAATCACTTTGTTCAGTAGCCATGCGCTTAAAGTTATCAATTATTTCTTTTGAGCGTTGTAAATTTCGCTCCATCATAGGCAAGCACTGTTGATGTTGCGAAACAAATTGACTCATGTCTTTTACACTTAACTTCTCGGCTATTAATTTTGCATTAAAGGCTTCAAATTCTTCTGCTAGATGGCTTTGTGCTGTTATTGCCACACCTAAAGGCGTGTTGACTTCATGTGCGACACCTGCAACTAAATCGCCAAGTACAGCCATTTTGTCCGCTTCAACAAGTTGTTCGTGGGCTTGCTTTAATTGCTCAACCGTTAACTCTAATTCAGCAGTACGAGCTTTGATCTTATGATCAAGACTGTTATTCAACTGTGTTAATTCAAGCTCTTTATCCTCACGTTCTAGCTCTACAGCTATACGGCCTGAAAAAAGTTGAAATAAGGTTTGAGTTAGCTCTTGGTCTTGTATCGGAGTTTTATATAAAGCAACAATAAGACCTAACACTTCGCCTTTAGAGCTATTTAACGGAGCACCAAGATAGCCTTCAATATTCATATCTGCTAATAAAAAATCATTTGGAAATAATTTAGTTATTTCACTAGGGTAAAAGCAAATTTTATTGTCTGTAACTTCCTGGCAAGGAGTACCACGTAAATCATAGGTAAAATTATTAGATAATTGCCCGTGACTAACGAGTGTAATAACTTCACATTGTTGGCTTTTAGGGTGAAGCCGAGCTAAAAAGGTAAAGTCAGACTGGATCACTTTATCTAATTGTTGAGTAATAACCGAAAAGAACTCATCACCACAGGTATTTGATACCCCTTCGATAATTTCTTTGAGAATATTCTCCATTGTTTGCATATTAAACCCTTAGTTATTGATCTGGAAATTGTTGTCTAAACGCATGGAACTGATCAATATTCTCTATCAATAAATCAATTAACTTAGGTTCAAATTTTTTGCCTTTCTCAGCAACTAAGTAGTTTGTAATATCTTCTGCCCGCCACGCCTCTTTATAACTACGACTAGATCCTAAAGAATCAAAAACATCTGCAACTGCCATAATACGAGCTTCAATTGGAATATCATCTCCAGATAACCCTTTAGGGTAACCCGTACCATCCCAATTTTCATGGTGGTACAAAGCTAATTTAGCTGCTAATTTTGAGACACCAACAGATGACTTTTTCAATAACTCACTGCCAATAGTGGTATGGCTTTTCATTATCTCCCACTCTTCATCCGTTAGCTTTCCTTCTTTTTTAATGATTTTTTCAGGGATGCCTAACTTACCTAAATCGTGCAATGGCGCAGCTAAACGAATAGCCTCTACAAAACTATCACTCAGTTCAAGTTTTTGTGCAAGGAGCTCGCAAATTAAGGCAACACGCCTAACATGGGCACTTGTATTTTCACTTCTGGCTTCTATCGCTTCACCAACGATATACAAAAGCTCTTTTTGGGTACGTTCAACTTCTTGTTGGTGAGCCAAGCTTTCTAAAATTAAAGCAACATTTGTGGCAAACAACTCCGCTAAATTTGACTTAAAGTGCTCTCCATCATCTTCAAATTCAATATAGAGCACAGATGAGGCATTTTCTGATGTTTGATAATAACCAACAAAGTAGTCATCACTTGTGATATGTGTTTTCTTCTCAAACGCTTGTTGAATTAACACTTTAACGTCGCTATCAATACTTGATGTTTCAAAATCATCTGTTTGGCAAACATATTTACCAGTACAAGCAATTATAAAATTCGAACTTTGCTCGTCAAAATCTACTTTTGTTCGAGCAATATATAATGCCGAACTTTCAACATCCATCAAAGTTAATAGGTGGTTCAAAGCTGCCGAGCCAAACTGTCTAAACTGATGAATTTTAAGAAGGTCATGGGTTGCTTTAATCAGTTGCTTGAACGCATCTAAACTACGTTTGATGGTCATAATGTCTCGGTAAGCTCGAATTGCCGCATAAACCGTTGTGATCATTTTTCCAGAGGTAAAGTCTGTTTTTTCTTTATAATCGTTTATATCAAAATTTTTAATAACCTTAGCTTCAGGTGCCGAGCCTGCCTGCCCTGTTCTTAATACCAGTCGAATATCTTGATTTTTTAAATCATTTCTTATCCACTCAACAAGCTCTAAACCAGCATGATCAGTCTCCATGACAACATCAACAAAAGCCATACAAAATGTTTGGTCTTTTAAAAGTAACTCTTTGGCTTCACATGAGGAATAAACTGATACGATATCAAGTTTACGGTTTTCTATTTCAGCATCAGCTAATACTAATCGTGATACTTGGTGAACAGATTCATCGTCATCAACCACAAGAACTCGCCAAAACTTTTCTTTATTATGCTGTTTAGCCGTTACTGATGGTTGCTCTTCATCCTTAAAAATAAATTTATTCATTCAATACAAATTTCATTAAAGTTGTTGTATTTTAAGTGTAATGCAAGATAAGTACTTTGCTAATAAAATCAGTAAAATAATTCATGTTAATTTAAATTAGCTTCATGAAGTTATTGAATAAAAGAGTGCAGTTTGACCTAATAAAATAGGTCAAACTGCATAATTACAAAATATTAATTTTTTTGAAGAAGAGGAGCTTTCCAAGAACCATCAATCGCAGACTCTTTAGGCCAGTAAAGACGCATATACATTGCAAATGCTCCCTTAGCTGCTGGCAACCAATTAGACTCTAATGCTTTACCAGGAGACTCATGCTGAATATAAAGTGTTAATGAGCCATCACTTGATTTTTTCATGTTTGGCAACATAGGTGAATTGATCAAATAACGGTTGAGTGGATTTTCTACCAACAAGCTTTTCGGCAAACCATACATAGTTAAAGACCAAAAAGCATGAACTGGAGGTAACTCTCCTTTTGCAAAGGTTAATGTGTACTTGCTTGCACCAGATAGACTATTACCATCACTATCGAAAGTATAAACAGGATACATAGCAGCTTGTTTAGAATTACCATAAATACCGATGGTTCCTAACCAACGATTTAAGTAGTTGTTGTTCATGTATTTGCGAGTCCCAAACAGATCACCCGCAGTTATCTTACCTTCACCAAGATCTTTAGTTCCTGCTGCAAAATCTGCCAAAGCATCACTTCGGCCTAGCTCAATTGCCTTTTTAATTTTAGGTGAAAGTTTAGCGACGTTTAAGGTTAAACCACGACCAACGCCTATCTTAGCAAAACGTTTCATAAGCTCCGCCTCTGATGGAGCTGTTGAACTGTAATTCAACACAAAGTTAACAATATTGAAAAACTCAAGAGATGTCTTTTGAGCCTCCTTTGTGAGTGGCTTGATCCAACTTACCGCTGGGGCGGCAGCTGGAGCATCCATTCCAAGGTAACTTGATAAAGTTTGCACCTTATAGCCATCCTGAACTTTTATAACGTTATCAATATCAGCTGGATTTAATAACTGAGTACGATAAATAGCTGAAATAAAATCGGTCTCAGAACGCACGACTTTCTTGATGCCTTTTGGAGTATCACCCTTCCAGTCGGGACCTACAACCATAAAGTTAGCAGCCTCATTACCCGTAGTTCTAGTTCCAGCGTAATCAAAGTTAAAAGTGTAAGTGTCGGTGAACATAATAGAATACCAACGCTTTGCTTCAACTCTAGGTACAGAAAGTATTATGGGTTCAGCACGCAAATCTAGGCCTGCCCATGAATAAGGAGTGTCTGAATTAGGTGTTTGCACAGCAATATCTTTCGGTGTGTAAACGTTGTGAATATTCGTCACTTGATTCCAGGTTGCTTTGTAATCTGAATCAGTTTTGTCTATGTAGTAAGAATACATTACGCGATAATTATCTACTAATGGGTAGCCGTAAGTATAAGCTTCCTTAGCTATAACACGTGCTTGTTCTGGTGTAACCGTTGCGTTTACCGTAAATGTAATGGCTCCCAAAGTTAAAGCAGTAAATGCTGCTCTTCCTAGGGATTTTAATTTTGTAATTTTCATCAATAATATCCTTTTACTATAGTTGTTATCTCACTAGACATTAACGGTAGCAAATTATTGTTCCCTAAAAACGTAACTTCTGATTTCAGACAAACAGCATCATTTTGCATTTCACATTGATTCAGCTGACAAACACCCCCTAACCTAATACATAGCGGTGTTTGAACAACGAAAACTTATTTTACTTCTATCACTTCACTAGGTCTCCAAGATTTATTTAACCATGGTTCTAATGGTCCATACATTCTTAAGATGGGAAACCAACTTTTACCAGGGATAGTTTGTAACCAGTTCCCTTCATAACCTTCAGGCGCTTTAGGTGCAAAGTAAACAGTCATAGAACCATCTTTATTTGCTTTAAACCCCTCTGTTTGACTACCAACACTTGGTTTTGGTTGATCAGTTTGTAGCATAGATCTTGTTTGGGTATCGTAAAGAGTAAATGCCCAGAAATTATTCACTGGTACATTGGGTGGTAAAGTCACTTTATAAGTTTTAGAGCCGTCCATCGCCTTTTTGTTCGAATCGACAAATGACATCGCATAATCTGAACCTTTACCTGGGAAAGAAACCGCCATTGCTGGAGTTACTACGGTATAGGAATAATGGAAGAAAACTCTGGCATCCGAATTGGTGGTGTGTCCATCCTTACCATTAAAGAACACGTTTTTATCTAAGAAAGCCATCACCCAAGAGCTATTGGTGTCAGGGTAAATTTGAATTTCTTTCATATTATCAACGCTGCCACCTACTCGTGGATACCACACAATAGAACGAGCGGTAGCATTACCAATAGCGACTGCATCGGTTAGAATTTTTTTCATTCTAGCGTCTGGGGCAAACGGTTTACCTTTTTCAATACCAATCGAGGCAAATAACCCTCTTGTTTCAGGGTTTAACAATTCCAAAGGCTCTTCCTGAATAATTTCATTTATCTCTTCATAGAAAGAAAAGTCGTTATGATGAACGGTGTTAAATGCTTTACCAGAGGTACTGACAAAATTCATTTCGGGAATATTGTGCGCCATAGACAATGGATAAACCTTTACCTTTTCTTTTGCTAAGTTTACTGCTTTTTCTAAACCATCAGCAATTGATAGGCGCATAAAGTTCCAAACTTTATAACTAGGTGATTTTACGACGTAATAACCTGAAGGCACTTCACCTTCATAACCTGGAGGCAATACTAGAAACTTTCCGCCTTTACCTTTATCTGGACCAAATACACCAATATCACCAATATATTCAAACCATGCGCTATTAAAACCACCCAATAAACCCGGCGGTGCTTCAACAACCATTGGGCCATTAGCTTTTAGATCCAAAGTTGGAATAACATATAGCGTGGAAGTGTTCCCTGTCAAAAATATCCCCTTGGAGTCCAATAGGTTATCCATAATTAAAATATCATTGAATTTTACATTAGCACCAACTTCTTTAGGGCCTTCCATTAATCCTCTAACGGAAGCTCCTGGTATTCCTTTTAAGAAAGCCTCCACACCGCGAGAGCGGTCAAGGTTGTCGTAAACTAACTGCACTGTTTCGGCTGTTGGCGTGCCATCAAAAAAGTTCAATTCGCCAATAGATGTATCCACTTTACTTGGTGTTAAAATTCCTTCAGGAATATTTGTAGTCTGCGTGTAAGTACCAATGGCGGGTTCTTCTTCGATATCTTTAGATGTTTCTGCTGTTAGTTGGCAACCTGAATTTAGGGCTGTAAAAGCAAGTATTAATGACACATTTACCTTATTCCATATTTTAAATTTCATTTTATTTCCTTTTTGTTTATCTGAATTTCAGCAATTTAATTGCTCCGGTAAAATACGAACCTTAAATCTACAGCATTAACAGCAAACTTAATATGATTAATATATATACATTTGATCAAACTCAAAGTATTTCTAACTTTTTAATTTTTCGCTTTTTTATAGAACTAAATAGAGTAATAATTTCTAGGCTTAATTATATTGAATCCAATCATATTGAACGACTAAATAATCATGATTACCTGTTAGAGTAGTTAAAAATTTTATCGCAGAATTAAAAAACGCGGCAAGGAAGCCGCGTTTAGAACAAGTTATCGAGAAGTAGAAACCTTAAATTAAAAGTTTGAAACTACTTGCTCTGCAAGAGACTTAATTAACGCTTCTGGCGCTTCTTTATCGTCAGAAGTAATACGTTTTACTGCCCAACCGTGCCATGCTGGCTGATGTGATGCTACATCATACACATCAACAGCTAAGTTTCCTTCTGTATAGTTTTGAACACGAGTTTCAGTACCCATATTCATACCACCGTACATACCACCATAGTAACCACGTCCCCACATAAACCCGGAATTATAAGTGGCAGGATATGAGCTTACTTTAATTTTGTCGCGATTACCTACTGTGTAAGAAATAGCAAAATCAGCATCTTCTGCTGAAGCAATTAATTTATAACCTTTAGCAATGAATGCATTTTCAACAGCATCGTCAATACGAAGTTTCATTACCGGATTAATATCTTCGCTTACCGCAAGAATTTTACTTTCTTTTAGCCAAGCAAATGTTTTGTATTGGCTGGTATTTACTTCAGCATTTTTATCAAATTTAACTACGGCATTATGTTGATTAGCACAACCAACACCAATTACAGCGATTGCTGCAATAATTAATATTTTCATTTTCGATTTTACATTTAACATAATGTCATCCTTTTTAAAGGTTCATTTGATTTAATGGACCAATTATACATTTATTGCGTTTTGTCATTGTTACTAATTGTTGCTCAAGTTACAACAAAAACAATAGCTTTGCTGAGCTTCCCGTATAATAAAATTGGTAACTTCTCTAAATTATAGGTATTACCACTATTTATGCTTTATTTATATTCTCTATATTTAAAAGTTATTATTAAAACCTGCAATATAGTAACTTTTTATTGACAGTTAAAAGAAAACCCATTAAAAATACACCATTAAATTTTTTTATTATTAAACACTGTATATTTATCTTATGAACCAAGTAATGCAACTCAACGTCCTCGTCTCTGTCGTAGTGATTTTCCAATCATTGCGAGGTTCATCTTGTGTTTAAAAAAAGTAAATAAATAACCAATTTGATAAACCCTCGCTCTGAACAGACCGGGGGTTTTTTATTATTACAATTTAGCAATTATCGTTTAACAAAAAGGAAATAATATGACAACTCAATTATTTACCGGTGCTCAAATGGTGGTAAAAGCACTATCAGCACTTAAGGTAAAATATATATTTGGTTACCCCGGGGGTTCTGTATTAGATATATATGATGCGATATTTCAACAGGATGAAATAGAACACGTTTTAGTGCGTCATGAACAAGCCGCAACTCACATGGCCGACGGCTATACGCGCTCTACCGGTGAAGTGGGTGTTGTGTTAGCAACGTCAGGACCTGGAGCGACTAATTGTGTAACAGGAATCGCTACCGCCTATATGGATTCAATTCCTATGGTAGTTCTAGCAGGACAAGTAGCCAGCACCTTAATTGGTGATGATGCTTTTCAAGAAACCGATATTGTAGGGTGTTCACGCCCAATTGTTAAACACAGCTTTAACTGTCGTAATGTTGAAGATATCCCAAACATAATCGCTAAAGCTTTCTATATTGCAAATACTGGTAGACCTGGACCTGTAGTAGTAGAGTTGCCAAAAGATATTCTAATTCCTGAAAATACTGGCGCTTTTCATATTGATACTGATATAAAAATGCGCTCTTATAATCCAACAACAACAGGGCACCCTAAACAAATTAAAAAAGCAGTACAAGCTATCAGTAATGCTAAAAAATTAGTGGTTTATTCTGGCGGTGGTGTTGTTATCGCCAATGCATCAGAATTGTTAACTCGCTTAGTAGAGACCTTAAAAGCTCCTGTTACTAACACATTAATGGGCTTAGGTGGTATTTCTGGTACGCACGATAACTTTATTGGCATGTTAGGTATGCATGGTAGTTTAGAAGCAAACAAAGCTATGGCAAATGCAGATGTAATTTTAGCTCTTGGTGCTCGCTTTGATGATCGTGTTACCAATAATGTAAAAAAATTCTGTCCAAACGCTACTATTATTCATGTTGATATCGATCCAACATCAATTTCGAAAACAATCAATTCTCACATTCCTATCGTCGGCTTGATTGATAATGTTATGCAACAATTACTAGATGAGTTAGCTAATAGCAACTTTACTCCTAATCAAGAAGATTTAGACACATGGTGGCAACAAATAGAAGAGTGGCGAAGTGTCAACAGCGTAAGCTATGTTCAAGAGGGAGAAAAAATTAAGCCTCAACGCGTTATTGAGTCTATGTATAAAATCACTAAAGGTGAAGCTTATGTTTGCTCTGATGTAGGTCAACATCAAATGTTTGCAGCACAGTACTACCCGTTCGCTAAACCTCGTCAATGGATAAACTCTGGTGGCTTGGGTACTATGGGCTTTGGCTTACCTGCAGCTATGGGCGTTAAATTAGCTTTCCCCGACAGTCATGTTATTTGTATTACCGGTGACGGCTCAATTCAAATGAACATTCAAGAGTTATCTACTTGCCTACAATACAATTTACCTGTGGTTATTGTTACTTTAAATAACCGTTCTTTAGGTATGGTGCGTCAGTGGCAAGATATGGTTTATGGTGGCCGTCACTCGTCATCTTATATGGAGTCTATCCCTGACTTCGTTAAAGTTGCCGAAGCTTATGGTCATGTTGGTATTCAAATCGATCATTTAGACGAGTTAGACGAAAAAATGGCTCAAGCATTCGCAATTAAAAATCGTTTAGTGTTTGTTGATGTCGCTGTGGATGAATTAGAGCATGTTTACCCAATGCAAATTAAAACAGGTGCTGTAGATGATATGTGGATTAAAAAAGGAGTAAAAGCATAATGCGTCGTATTTTAGCTATTTTATTGGAAAATGAACCCGGATCACTATCACGTATTGTCGGCTTGTTTTCTCAGCGTGCTTATAACATTGAAAGTTTAACTGTTGCTCCTACCGAAGACAGCAGTTTATCTCGTATTACAATAGCCACTAAAGGTGATGATAAAGTTTTAGAGCAAATTGTTAAGCAGGTTAATAAACTAATTGATGTACTTAAAATATCAGATATCACTGATAGAAAGCACATTGAGCGTGAATTATTGTTAATTAAAGTTTTAGCGATGAGCGATAAATCTCGAACTGAAGTAAAGCGTATCACCGATATATTTAGGGGCTCGATCATAGATATTGGCAAACAAATTTATACGATTCAACTAACAGGGGATTCTGACAAGCTCAATGCTTTTATTGAAGTACTTGCCAATGAAACAGAAATTATTGAATCTGTTCGTTCAGGTTGTGTTGGCATTGCTCGTGGTGAAAAGGCGCTGAGAGTTTAAGCTAAGAGTTTGGTTATATGAGAGAACAGCTCGCCTTAGCGTTGTTGTTCTCTCATAGTTGTTGTTATACCAATCTCACTAACTATGAGATTATTTCTACTGGTTAAAATAATCAGCGACTGCATTATTGGATTGGTCTTTTGACGTTAATATATGAAACTCCCTACACATTTTAGTTTACATACTGCAGAAAAATCAGATAAAAAAGCGATCAAACGTTTTTATAAGAAGCAAAATTATTCAGCGAGCTTTATTGGTTTTGATCATTGTTATTTCATTAAACATCACAACCAAATAGTTGCTTGCGTAATCATCTCTTTTATTCGCGAAAACCATCTACAGGCTTTACTTCACGCCTTAGTAGTTGATAAAAACTACCAAGGGGTAGGCTTAGCTAAACAATTAATATTCAATATAGACTGCCACTACAAATCATTAGTGTGTATAGCTGATAAAACATTAACACTCTTTTATCAAAAGCTAGGATTTAAACACTCAACTCCTAATCAGATAAATGAAGATATTGAACAACGCTATTTACAATACGTACAAAAAAATAAAACTTTATTGCGGTTTATTAAATTTACCTAACTCAGTTAACCATTAATTTACTACTAATTAGCGATAATAACAGTAAAGGTGTTTATCAACTTAGGCTCATCTAATCGCGTATACGACATAATAAAGTCTTGTTTGCCATCTCGATTAATATCGTAATGCTGAATGAATTGGCCATCTTTAGCTAAACGCAATTCTTGTTTTAATGCTTTTTTAGCGAACTGTCGCTTACCTTCTTGTCCTAAATACACATTAATAGTATCGTCATCATCTGAAAGTACGAGGTCTTTTAACCCATCGCCATTAACATCGGCAAGCTGCACTATAGGTTGACCACTGCGTCCTTTTGTTAAACTAAAGCTTAACTCTACTTCTTTACTGATTATTGGCTCAGCGGAAAACTGGCTATCTTCATTAATTGCAAAAAGTAATACGTTTTGATCGATACCGCCAGATATTAAGGCGCCAATAATATTGGTTACACTTAATTCAAATGATGACACCATGACTTCAAATTTATTATCATTATTAATATCGACAATGTTTAAGCCTGTTAAAGTGCCTTCTGCCTTAACAACGGTATCAGCTTGCTCCGAGAAGCTCACTACTTGGCTACTTTTTACCTGACTATGTTGAGTTTTTCCAAAGTAGAACTCATAATCATTTACTCTATCTAGTACACCTGAACTTTGGGTAAAACGCACCACTAAATCGGCAATACCATCGCCATTAACATCGCTAATCTTTTCTACATTTCGGTGAGATAACTGACTTTGATCTAAGCTGTCTCCATCAGCTTCTCGGATGTCCCACCAATTTAACCCATGAATACTTTCACTTATGGCAATCGACTGACTCGTTGTTAAAAACAAGCCATCATGACTTTGAGCAAAGTACTCTATACTTCCTTGCTTTATCCATGCGATATCTTTTTTACGATCTAAGTTGTAATCTGCAAAAAACAAAGCTCTTTGGTTAAATGTCACTTTTTTGTTGTTATGCTCAACAAAGGAAGACAAAGGTAACGCTTGGTGATGATAATGGCCACAACACTGAGATAACCATAAGTTAAGCGTCTCAAAATGTGATAAATAAATATCATCAATACCGTCTTCATTAATATCTTTAATAAAGTCTATTTGGTTAATAAAGTCGGCTGAATTAACTAAATACATTGATGTGATTTCTTGCTCAACCACAAAAGAAGTGTTTCTTGAGGCGGTATCATCATTTGAGGGAGTGATTGATAATCTGGCAACGTCATCTTTTGATAAAAAATACAACCTACGAACTTTAGTAATATCTGTTTCATCAAACTCGCTAACATCATAAGCAAAGTACTTTTTGGGGATTGATAATTTTTTAATTAGTTGGTAACGATTAGATTCCTGATTAATGCCATAAATCGCTACCCAAGTTTGTTTATTCTCATCAACGCCAATCGCAATAAGCTCTTCATTGTCATTGTCATTGTGAATAAGATTAGCCGAAATTATTGGTTGGCTTAATACGAATGGCGTTACAATATCATAAGTAGTAAACAACGCTTTATTGGAAGCAGCGTTAACAGTAAAAGTAAAAAATACCAGTGAGGTTATAAATATAAAAGTGAAACGATTTACCATAATTAATCCTTTAAATGTTTCCGTCATCATTTTAAAAACAACGCTCGCTCAGGCTTAATAAAAATAATTCAATCAAATGTCTATAAACAAGGCACTTGATTGAATTAACACTTTTAACTTACCTTTACTAATCTTGTTTTAAAATACAATAAACCTTGAACAACTCATTACAGGTTTTTGGTGATATGGTGAGAGGCTGCAGCAGTAAAAACAACATCGGTTGAACTATTCAGCGCAGTTTCAGCTGAGTCTTGAATAACACCAATAATAAAACCAATAGCAACAACTTGCATAGCAATATCACTATTTATACCAAATAAACCACAAGCAAGTGGGATAAGTAACAAAGAGCCACCAGCAACGCCAGATGCACCACAAGCTGAAATAGAAGCAACAACACTTAATAAAATTGCAGTAGCAAAATCAACGTCAATATTTAATGTATTCGCTGCAGCTAATGTCAGTACTGTAATCGTAATTGCCGCACCTGCCATATTAATGGTTGCGCCTAATGGAATAGAGACAGAATATGTGTCTTCGTGTAAATTTAGCTTTTTACACAACTCCATATTCACTGGAATATTAGCTGCCGAGCTTCGAGTAAAGAATGCCGTTAGTCCTGACTCTTTCAAACACGTTAAAACCAGCGGGTATGGATTTTTTTTAGTGATTAAATAAACAATTAGTGGATTAACAAACAAAGCAATAATTAACATTGCTCCAAGTAACATTAACACTAAGTGACTAAATTCGCTTAATGATTCAAAACCTGTGGTGGCAATAGTGTTTGCTACTAAGCCCATGATCCCTAAAGGTGCAAAACGAATAACAATTTTAACAATACTTGAAACAGCATCAGCTAAGTCGTGAACCATGGTTTTGCTCGAATTATTCGCCTTTTTAAGAGCAAAACCTATACCTAACCCCCAAGCCAAAATACCAATAAAGTTACCTGTCGCGATCGCATTAATCGGATTATCAACAATTTTAAATGCTAAAGTCGTTAATACCTCTTTCAGGCCTTGTGGAGGTGTTGCTTGTGCTCCAGCAAGATCTAGTGTTAATTGAACAGGAAAAAGAAAACTTAAAGTAACAGCTACCAGTGCAGCACTTAATGTGCCGATAAAATAAAGGCCGACAATTGGTTTTAAATTGGCATCGCTATTATCTTTTTGATTAGCTATTGAAGAGGCAACAAGTATAAACACCAGTACTGGTGCCACCGCTTTAAGCGCGTTGACAAACAAACTACCGAGTATTGAAAATGACAGTGCCACATCTGGCGCGATCACCGCGATTAAGCCTCCCAATAAAATGGCTATAATTATTTGGTTAACAATATTTATCGATTGAAGTTTTTTAAACACAGAAGGGTTTGCAGCAGTCATCACAACTCTTATTTTTTATTAAAACGTATAAAGGATTTTTACCACCTTATCGCCTATAAAGTCTAGTGTTAATCGGAATTGTCTGAGTTAGATAACGAGATAACTATTGAACTTTCTCCAGCTTCTGCCAGATATTCTTTACAAATAAAATAACCAACAGCACCAACTAAGGCATTTCCATCATAAATAAAAGGAATTCTCTTGCGCTGCCAAGGTGGAATACTAAGCTCTTGTAGAACTTTCTTTAACTCTCTGGAGCGTTGACGAAACTCGGGTAAACATTTAGGGTTTTGATGAGTAAACCGAATAGTAAAGCTTTCAGCCTGACAAGGTACTTTAATAACATGATAAGCAGCTGCCCTTTCAATGTTCGCTTCAATGTTCACATAAGGTTCATTGCTAATAGGCGCTAAATTATCAACAGTTAACTGCCCTAAACCATCAGGTAATTCAATAACTTGTTTTTGTAAATCAGAGTCCATTGCACCACAAGGATATTGTTTAAGTGATATTTGCGCCTGCCAAGCAGTAAGCGATAAATAATCAGACGTTAAATAGAGCGCATCACGATAACGTCTAAACCAATAATTAGCGACTTTAACAGCTGGTGTTTTATCGTTCGCCGCAAATACTTGTTGATGAATTTGTTTAAGTTGTCCTGTGCTAGGCATTAAACCTTGATGGGTTTTAATAAAGTAACGCAATAAATTATTAAACCTTGCAATAGAAAGCTCACTTAATACTTTTATTGATAACTGGTGACGAGTTAATTGGCAACTTTGTAAATCTTGTGCGGCCAATTCGTCCAATAAAAGCTGCCCTTCTTGGCAATGTTCACTACTGCGCTTAATAGTTGTTTGAATGCTCGGCCATCTTTTAACTAATAAAGGCATAATTTGATGGCGAATAAAGTTTCGATCAAACCTAAGGTTTTTATTCGACTCATCTTCCACCCATGTTAACTGATGATGAAGCGCATAGTCATGAATCTCTTGTCGA
The DNA here is from genome assembly GCF_057543495.1 of Colwellia sp. SU-HH01217. Taxonomy (NCBI): domain Bacteria; kingdom Pseudomonadati; phylum Pseudomonadota; class Gammaproteobacteria; order Alteromonadales; family Colwelliaceae; genus Colwellia; species Colwellia sp. SU-HH01217. The sequence goes on from NZ_BAAJLX010000005.1 coordinate 182,592, forward strand.
GAAATACTCAATAAAGGTCTAACTAAACGATGTTGTTTTTTAGTTAAACCATTATTATTAATTACCATCTCGTTATCTAACTGGGTTGTTTGCTCTACCTCTATACTTTCAGACATTGCAGATAAGCCCTTTAATCCTGCACCTCGTTTTAATGCTAATAAAAACGTTTCACTTTGATCGTCTAAATGATGACCTGTTACGATCAGTGCATTATTAGGCGCATAATTTTTAAGTGCTTGATATCTTGCAGTACGTGCTAATGCTTCTAAACTTTCGCCTGCTACCTCTTTAACATTCACTTGAAAAACAGCCAGTGGTAAACCAAGTTGTTGGCAAAATTTTTCAGCTGACTTTTGCCAAGACAACGCATGCTCACTTAGCCCATGATTAACATGGCAAACAAAGAGTTCATTCGTTATTTTATTTTGTTTTTTAAGTAAAGATAAGGCATGTAATAAAACTTGGGAGTCTATGCCGCCGCTGTATGCAACAACAATAGGTTGTTCTGAGAAAGGTTGAAAAAAGCGACTTAGTTGCGCTTGAATTGCAGACATATGTTAACTGTATCAAAAAGCTATCAGTTTACTTAACATAAACTGATAGCTTAGTTATTTTAGCAATAACCAAAAGACATTAAACGATCGTAACGTTTATCAATTAACTCATCTTTTGACAAACCAGATAAATCATTTAAATCAGTTTTTAAGCGTTGTTTTAATTGTGCCGCCATCAGGTCCATATCACGATGCGCACCACCTAAAGGCTCTTCAACGATATTATCAATTAAATCTAACTCTTTAATACGTTGTGCTGTAATCCCCATTGCCTCGGCTGCAAGTGATGCTTTTTCTGCTGTTTTCCACAATATAGATGCACAACCTTCTGGAGAGATAACCGCATAAGTTGAATATTGAAGCATATTCACTCTATCACCAACACCAATAGCTAATGCGCCACCAGAACCACCTTCACCAATAACCGTACAAACAATAGGAACCGTTAATCGAGCCATAACTTTTAAGTTACGAGCAATAGCTTCACTTTGACCACGCTCTTCAGCACCAATACCTGGATAAGCACCTGGAGTATCAATAAAAGTTATAATAGGCATATTAAAACGCTCAGCCATTTCCATTAAGCGTAATGCTTTACGGTAACCTTCAGGGCGTGGCATGGCAAAATTACGTTTAACTTTCTCTGTTGTTGAACGACCTTTTTGATGACCAATAATCATCACAGGCTGGCCATCTAAACGAGCCGTACCACCAACAATAGCTTTATCATCAGCATAAGCACGATCGCCTGCCAACTCGTCAAATTCAGTAAAAATTCTCGGAATAAAATCTAAAGTAAATGGCCGTTGAGGATGACGAGCGACACGTGCGGTTTGCCACGGATCTAGATTAGAAAAAATCTTTTTAGTTTGTTCTTTATTCTTTTCGCGCAGTTGAGCTATTTGCTCTTCAAGATCTAAATCAAGCTCTTGACCTGTGTTAACTAACTCCAACTCTTCAATTTTTGCATCAAGCTCTGCAATTGGTTGCTCAAAATCTAAAAAATTTAATGACATTTAATATTTACCTAATTCTTATATAAATGATGTTAACCACTGATTTAAATTCACTACTCGCTCATTTAACAATCAATGCTCTTTATTTGTTTAGTTAACAACTTACTCGTTGCTGACCTACTCGTTTAAATACATAGTGTTTAAACCAATAGTTTATTAAAACTGTAACGCAATATTATCATCACCGAGTAAAACTTTTAACTCATTTAATAATGAATCTGCCGGTGTTACTCGCCACTGCACGCCTAATTCAAGCATGCCGTGTGCTTCTTCTCGTTGATAAAAAACACGTATCGGACATGTTCCATCTTTAAAAGGTGATAATACCTGAGTAAAGTCATCAATAAAAGCTTCGTTTATCAATGATTTATCAACTCTAATATCGAGTGACTTTACATAAGTCTCTCGAGCGTCTGCAATTGTCATAATATCTCGGGCGGTCATTGTAATACCTCCCGAGTAATCATCAAAGCTGACCTGTCCTTTACAGACTAAAATTGCATCAGTCGTCAGAATATCAGCAAAAGTATCATAGTCGTCTGGGAATAATCGAATATCCATACGAGCACTTTTATCATCAAGGGTCACTAAAGCCCAGCGTCTTCCACGCTTATTAACAAGCACCCGCACGCCTATCACTAAACCAATTGCCACAGAAAGGTTATCTTTGCCTTTAGGCTGTAAGCTCACTAAACGCCCTGAGCCATAATGCTTTATTTCAGTTAAATAGCGATTAATTGGGTGACCCGTTAAATATAGACCTAAGGTCTCCTTTTCACCATCTAACCAAACTTCTTCCGGCCAATAAGGACAAACCTTAAAAGCTTGGCGCGTGTCATCAGGCTCTTCATTAATTAAACCAAATAAATCATCTTGCCCTAACGCTTGAGCTTTAGCATGTTGATCTGCTGCTCGAATGGCATCGGGTAATGTTTCAAATAAGGCCGCTCGGTGAGGTGATTTACCATTTTTAGGACCTAAGTTGTCCATAGCACCTGATTTAATGAGTTTTTCTAATACTCGTTTATTGGTTTTCTTCAGATCTAAGCGTGCGCAAAAATCGAATAAATCTAAGAAAGGACCGCCGGTGTTGCGAGCTTCAATTATCGCTTCAATTGGGCCTTCACCTACTCCTTTAACCGCACCAATACCGTAGACAATTTGATTATCATCATTAACAGTAAACTTATATTGGCCAGCATTCACGTCGGGTGGAAGTAAATCAATCCCCATATTCGAGCATTCGTCCACCAAAGTTACAATTTTTTCCGTGTTATCCATATCCGCCGACATAACCGCTGCCATAAAAGGCGCAGGAAAGTGCGTTTTCATCCATAACGTTTGATATGAAACTAAAGCGTATGCCGCTGAGTGAGATTTGTTAAAACCATAACCGGCAAACTTTTCCACTAAATCGAAGATTTTCATGGCTAACTCACCATCTACTCCGCGATTTACAGCTCCTTCTTCAAAACCAGCACGTTGTTTTGCCATCTCCTCTGGTTTTTTCTTACCCATAGCACGACGTAGCATATCGGCACCACCAAGTGAGTAGCCAGCAAGTACCTGTGCTATTTGCATAACTTGCTCTTGGTATAAAATAATGCCGTAGGTGGGTTCGAGTATGGGTTTTAAATCAATATGTTGCCAAGTTTCGTCTGGATAACTGATCGCTTCACGGCCATGTTTACGTTCGATAAAGTTATCAACCATACCTGATTGAAGCGGACCAGGTCGAAACAGCGCCACTAATGCAATAATATCTTCAAAGCAATCAGGTTTTAATTTTGCGATAAGCGACTTCATGCCACTAGATTCTAATTGGAAAACTGCAGTTGTTTCAGATTTTAATAAAACTTTATAACTGGCAGGATCTTCAAGTGGAATAGACGTTATATCTATAGGTGCTTCACCAGCTTTAATTAACTTTTCGTCAGCCATTTCAATGGCCCACTGTAATATCGTTAGCGTTCTTAGTCCTAAGAAATCAAATTTAACTAATCCAGCATCTTCAACGTCATTTTTATCAAATTGGGTTACAGGGTTTTGACCTTCGTCATCACAATAAAGCGGCGCGAAATCGGTGATAGTCGTTGGTGAAATTACAACACCACCGGCATGTTTACCAGCATTACGAGTTGTGCCTTCGAGAATCCGACACATATCAATAAGATCTTTTACTTCACTGTCTTGAGCATATACTTCGGGGAGTTTTGGCTCTTCCTCAAACGCTTTTGCTAAGGTCATACCCGGTGTTGGCGGAATTAATTTGGAAATTCTATCAACAAACCCGTAAGGATGACCTAATACCCGTCCTACATCTCGAATTACCGCTTTCGCGGCCATTGTCCCAAAAGTAATAATTTGTGACACAGCATCACGACCATAAAGCTCAGCAACATGATCAATAACTTCATCACGTCTATCCATACAAAAATCAATATCGAAATCTGGCATAGATACCCGTTCAGGGTTTAAGAATCGTTCAAATAATAAGTCAAATTCAAGAGGATCAAGATCGGTAATATCCAACGCATAAGCAATTAATGACCCAGCACCAGAACCACGCCCCGGACCTACAGGAATATTATTATCCTTACTCCATTGAATAAACTCCATAACAATCAAGAAATAGCCTGGAAATCCCATGTTATTAACAACTTTAAGCTCAACAGCTAAACGTTCGTCATAAGGCTTTCTAATTTCAGCAAAGTCATCGGCTGTGGTGTCAAATAATTGTTTTAACCGTTTTTCTAGTCCCTCTTCTGACACCTTAATGAAATAATCATTAATTTCTAAACCTTCAGTTGGGAAGTCTGGTAAAACATACTCACCTAAAGTCACTGTCACATTACAACGTTTGGCTATTTCAACGGTATTCTCTAAAGCCTCAGGAATATCAGAGAAAAGCTCACACATTTCTTCGCTAGAGCGCAAATATTGCTCTTTGCTGTAGAGCTTAGGCCGTCGTTTATCATCTAACGTATAACCATCATGTATCGCAACCCGTATTTCATGAGCATCAAAATCCTCAGGAGCTAAAAATACCACTTCATTCGTAGCAACAACAGGCAATTGAGTCTTGCTAGCCAGTTCAACGGCGAGGTGTAAATAGTTCTCCTCGTTTTCTCTGCCGGTACGAATTAACTCTAAATAAAAACAATCAGGAAAGTGAGTTTGATAAAAATTAACGGATTGCTCAACTAGATCACGGTTCCCCTTAATTAAGGCTTTACCAATATCGCCTTCTCTGCCGCCAGAAAGCAAAATTAATCCTGCTTTGTATTCAACCAACCATTGCTTATCAAGGACCGGTTTGCCTTGAATATGCCCACGCATATAAGCTTTAGAAATTAATTCAGTGAGATTTTTGTAGCCAACATTATCAGTAGCGATAACGACTAAACGAAATAATTCATCACCAAACTCTTCACTTTTCAGCCAAAAATCACAACCTACAATAGGTTTAATACCAGCGCCATGTGCAGCATGATAATATTTAACCAACCCACATAAATTGGTTTGATCCGTTAGCGCTAATGCTGGCATATTAAGCTCAGCTGCTTTAGCGACAATAGGTTTAACTTTCTTTAAACCGTCGCACATAGAGTAGTCACTATGTACTCTTAAATGGATAAACTTAGGATCAGCAATATCGCTTTCTAATGGTTCATTTATCACTTCACTTGGTTCCATGACATCTGACATTACTCTTTCTCGCTGTTATTATTTTGAATACTTTCGTTAAACGCTTTAGAACTAGCAAGTACTTTAGCCACAGGTTTAAAGCTTTGACGATAACAGTCTAAGACACCATGAATAATAATATTTTCAAGATGTGCTTTCGTTGGATAACCTTTGTGCTTAGCAAAACCATATTCAGGATGGAGGGCATCAAGCGCTATCATCTCTTCATCGCGCACCACTTTTGCTAAAATAGAAGCTGCACTAATTTCACTCACCCTATCATCACCTTTTACAACTGCTTGGCTGGGTATATCACCTTGTGCTCCAAATGACGGACAACGATTACCATCAACGAGCACAAAATCAGGAGTTACTGCTAAACCATCTACAGCGCGTTGCATAGCAAGCATAGTGGCATGTAGAATATTTAACGTATCAATTTCTTCAGGAGTTGCTCTGCCAATGGCGTAAGCAATTGCATTTTGCTTAATTTTTTCAGCAAGTAATTGCCGTTTTTTCTCTGACAGTTTTTTAGAGTCCATTAACCCTTCAATGGGGTTATCGGGATCTAAAATAACCGCTGCCGTAACAACATCTCCAACAAGTGGACCTCTGCCGACTTCATCGACCCCAGCAATACAATAAGCAATTGGGTATTCAAATGCTGGCAACGGTTTTTTCGCATTTTTTTTTGTCTTTTTTGATCGGCTCTCAACTTTATTTTCACTCATGAGACAAGCTCGGCTATAGCCTGTGCCGCTTTTTCGCTAGCATTTTGCTTCAGTGTTTGGTGAATTTTAATAAACTCATCGTTAAGCGCTGATTGGTCTTGATACAAACGTTCATCAACTAATGGGATGATATTCTCTGGAGTTACTTGGCTTTGAAGTAACTCAGGCACTAATAATTTATTTGACAATAAATTGGGCAGTGAGAACCATTGTAACTTAACAAAGCCTTTAAAAAGGTGATAGGTCAATGGATTAAATTTATAACAAACAACCATAGGACGCTTCACTAATGCTGCCTCTAAGGCAACAGTACCCGACGCCATTAATAAACAATCACTTGCAGCCATTACCGTTTGTGTATCGTTAACTATAATTTTAACAGCTAAACTAGGTGCAAATTTTTGATGTAATTCCCTAAATTGTTCAGCCCTTTTTTCACTGATCATAGGCACAACAAAACACAATGACTGATTTTTTTTCTGAGCATCTTTAAATAATCGTGTGGCAGATTCGAGAAAAGGCGCCACTAATCGAGATAATTCACCGCCGCGGCTACCAGGCATTAGTGCTAAAACCTTAGCATCTTGTGGTAAATTTAACTTCAATCGAGCAGCATTTTTATCAGAGGACATTGGGATATCATCTGCTAGAGAATGGCCTACAAAAGTACAAGGGATGTGGTGTTTATCATAAAAGGCTTTTTCAAAAGGCAGTAGAGACAACACCATATTGGTGGCTTTTTCGATAGTAAATACCCGTTTCTCGCGCCACGCCCAAACTGATGGGCTAACGTAATGTACTGTGGTTACCCCTTGTTCTTTAAGTTTACCTTCCAAAGGAATATTAAAGTCAGGTGCGTCTATACCAATGAAAACATCAGGTTTATTTTCAATAAAATATTTTTTCAGTGTTTTTCTAATATGTAACAGTCGTCTTAGTCGACCTAAAACTTCAAACACCCCCATTACAGATAACTCATCCATAGCAAATAGACTTTTAAAACCCAAAGCAGCCATCTTTGGGCCACCAATGCCAATAAACGAAGCATTAGGATAGCGTTTTTTTAACGCGACAATTAATCCTTCACCTAAAGTGTCTCCGGAATGTTCGCCAACAACAATTGCAAATACTGGGTAATTTTTATCTTCAGGGCTAGTTAAATGGGTCATTATAGGTGTATTCGTCTTAAGAATTAGAGAAAAGGTTAGCTTAATTGAAGTAGATAAAGCTAACTAGATAGCTAACTTTATCATCAAACAACACAATTAACGTATAATGCCACGTGTCGAGTTTTTAACAATATCTGTAAAAATATTCACTTCAGGCGTTACTTCTGCTAATGGTTTAACAGATGCTAAAGCTTCTTCTATGGTTAACCCTTTACGGTAAACCTGTTTATACGCACGTTTTATATTAGCAATGGTTTCTTTTTCAAAACCTCTACGCTTAAGTCCTTCAGAGTTTAAACCGAAAGGCTTGGCAGGATGCCCTGAAGCCATTACAAAGGCTGGAACATCTTTTAACACTAAAGCATTAGCGGCAATAAAGCTGTGAGCACCAACAAGACAAAATTGGTGAACACCTGACATACCACCAATTATTACATGATCTCCAAGTTGTACATGACCAGCAATTGATGCATTATTAGCCATAATACAATGGTTACCTACGATACAATCATGCGCAACATGCGTATAAGCCATAAACAAATTATTACTGCCAATTTGAGTTAAGCTATTATCTTGAATAGTTCCACGATGAATAGTACAACTCTCACGGAAGGTATTATTGTCACCAATGATCAGTTCTGTAGGCTCACCATCATATTTTAAATCTTGGCATTCTTCGCCAATACTGGCAAATTGAAAAAAGCGGTTTCCCTTACCAATACGTGTCGGTCCTTTAATCACAACATGTGAATTAATTTCACAGTTATCACCTATGACAACGTTTGCTCCAATATAAGACCAAGGTCCAATCGTGACATTTTCTCCCACTTTGGCGCCCGGCTCTATAATAGCTTGAGGATGTATCATTGTATTAACTCAATAGTTTATCAAAAAATATTTTTTAAATAATGGGGTTATATTGCTCGTCTTGCACACATCAAATCTGCAGAACATACTACTTTACCGTCAACTCTGGCCTCACCATAAAACTTCCACATACCGCGGCGTTCTTTGATAAATTCAACATGTAAGTGCATTGTATCACCGGGTACTACTGGCTTTTTAAATCGAGCTTTATCAATAGATGCAAATAAATACATCTCTTTTTCTTCTCGATCTTCTGTACTTCTAAAGCCTAAAATACCTGTTGCTTGAGCTAAAGCTTCAAGGATCATTACGCCAGGAAAAATGGATAACTCCGGAAAGTGACCATTAAATACTTGCTCATTAATTGAGACGTTTTTAATTGCGTGTAACCATTTACCCGGTTGGTAATCAAGTACGCGGTCAACAAGCAACATCGGGTAACGATGTGGGATTATTGATTGAATTTCTTGTATTTCAATAACATTTTTTGGCGTATCCAAATTTTTATTCCTTTTAAAATAGGTTTGCTTTTTTACAATAAATTTTATTTGTACATATTAAAAATCAATCATTTTTTAACGACGATATTTGATTTTCTAATACTTTAATTTTGGCAGCTAACGAACCGACTTTTTTAAAGTAAGCGTTATTTTTATTCCATTGATGATTAAGCACAGCTGGCATACCAGACGAGTATACCCCAGGCTTAGTAATGGCTTTTGTTACCATTGCCATACCAGTAATAACGCTACCATCAATTACAGAAATATGCCCATTGATAGCGACCATTCCTGCGATTGTACAATTTTTTCCGATGACGGTGCTACCTGCAACAACAGAGCAACCAGCAATGGCGGTGTTTTCACCCACAACAACATTATGAGCAATTTGCACTTGGTTATCTATAATAACTCCATCTTCGATAACGGTATTATCAAGTGCGCCTCTATCAATTGTTGTGCTTGCACCAATTTCAACTCTATCACCAATAATAACGCGTCCCAATTGCGGTATTTTGACCCATTGTCCTTCGTGCTTAGCGTAACCAAAACCATCACTGCCAATAACAGTATTTGCTTGAATTAAGCATTGCTGACCAATTTCGATATCGTGGTAGACACTGACATTGGACCATAAAGCAGTACTATTGCCAATTACAGTATCTTTACCGATAAAACAGCCAGCACCAATAGAAACATTATCGCCGAGTGATACACCCGACTCAATAACTGCATTAGCACCAACAGCAACATTTTTCCCTATGTTCGCACTAGGATCAATTACCGCACTGGCATGAATGTTAACGGCAGTTGCAGGGGTAGAATTAAGTAATTGAGCCACTAAAGCATACCCCACATAAGGGTTAGCCATTACCAGCGCACTAGTTTTGCAATCAGTCAAACATTCTTCATTAATAATAACAGCTGTAGCATTAGTTCCTTTAAGCTGATCACGATATTTACTGTTCGCTAAAAAAGCAATTTGTCCAGCGCTCGCATTTTCAAGAGTCGCCAAACTATGAACACTCGTTTCACATTTATTTGCCGTTGGCGAGTAAACGACTTTAGCGCCAATTTTTTCTGCTATTTCTTCTAAACTGTAGTTCATTATATTGATATCACTCAAAATAAAACTTCTATATTGGGTATTCTACAAGGTTTAAAACTAAAAAGACGAAAATATTTAAATAATAAATATTTTCGTCTATTTAATGCGTTAATTTTTCAAACCAATTCGTTGAATTAGTTCATTACGCACTAGTAGTGTTCAAGTTAAACTCTATTAGTTTAATTTACTTACTTGCTCTACTACTTCATCAGTAATTGCATGCTCAGGTTTAAAGTAAACCACAGCTTTTTGTTCAAGTACTAAGTCGTATTTGCCTTTAACAGCAACATTGTCAACTGCTTGACGGATTAAGGCAATAATTTTATTTTGCTCTTCGCCTTGGCGTTTACCCGCTTTTTGCTGTAATTCTTTACCCTTTACTTGATACTCTTGATATAAAGCGCCTACTTTCTTTTCTAACTCTTCTTTTTCCTTCGCGGCCATTAACGAACCATCACGCTTTAGTTTTTCTTGATAGTATTTAATATCTTTTTCTAATTGCGCAATTAATGCTTGGTCATCTTTAAACTCAGCTTCTAACGCTGTCATAACAGCAGCTGATTGTGGAATTTTACCCATAACTTCTTGAAAGTTAATTACCGCAATTTTTTGATCAGCAGCCATAACTGAACTTGCAAGTAGAAAACCCGATGCCGCAGTAGTTACTACCATAGATTTAATAAATTTTTTCAATTTTATCTCCTAGTTATTTCTCTGAAATATATTCTGTTATTTAATTGTAATTTTATTAAAAAATGCCTTAGGCATAATTATTCGAACTAAAATGTTTTACCAATATTAAAGCTAAAGAAGCTAGTATCATCACCATCTTCATGTCGTAACGCTTTTGCAAAACTAAAAATCATTGGCCCCATAGGTGACAACCATTGAATAGAAAGACCTGCTGAACTTCGGTAAGTGTGTGGTGTACCGTAGTCACCAATTTTATTGTACTCATCTTCTGGTAAATCGCTGTAATCGTCAAGGTTAAATTCGCTGTCCCAAACGTTACCGGCATCAATAAATAAACTTGTTCTTACGCTATTAGCAAAACCTTCATCTAAAAATGGGGTTGGAAAGATAAGCTCTAAGCCAGCAAGTGCCATAACATTACCACCAACAGAGCGGGTAGATACTTGAATTCGATCGTGATCCGGACCTAAACAACAACCGCCACCACCAATACCGTCAGGGCTACCATCAATGGGGGTTGGATAACGGTAAATCGCTCGCGGGCCTACAATATTGGTTTCAAAACCACGTAATGTGTCAGGACCACCTACTCTAAAGTTTTCCCAAAATGGTAATATTTGATCATTCTCGTTTACTGTTCCATAACCATTACCGTAACCAGCATCAAAACGAGCTAACACTGTCCAGCGTTGATTTCTGGTTAGTGGGAAGTACCACTTAGAGTTTAAATTTGCTTTAAAGTATTGTACATCTGAATTAGGCGTAGTTGCTTTCATCGAGATACTTTGCTGAGAACCTGCCGATGGAAAAGTACCACGGTTAAGGGTTGAACGTGAAATACCGATACTTAAATCAATTGTTTCAAATTCTAACGCTTCATCAGGGTGCTGTGGATTTGAGTAAATATCATAAAAGTTCTGTATTTGCTCATACGCTTCTAAACGTGTAATACCATTATGCTTGTAGCCTATCCCCAAGTTTAATCGTAAATATTCATCTACCCTAAACCCTAAATTAGCTCCAATACCGTATGTTCGGTTGTTATAGTCAACCAAGTTAGCTTGACCGGCATCAAATTCAGAAAAATAAATTTGGCCGCCTAAAGAAGTGGCATCCACAGTAAAATATGGATCAGTATAAGAAATAGTTACATTTTTAGAATAAGTATTAGTGCCAACATTAAATGCTAACTGATTACCGGTTCCTAAAAAGTTATTTTGTTGAACACCGGCGTTTAAACTTAATTTAGTAGTTGAACCATAACCGACACCAGCGGTAAAAGATCCTGAAGGCTGTTCTTTAACATCGAAATTTACGTTAACCAAATCTTCTTCTTTTGGTGATTGATCAATTTCAAATTCTACGTTTTCTAAATAAGGTAATCGCGAAAGCCATGCTTTTGAGCTTTCTAATAAATTATTAGAGAGCCATGCACCTTCCATTTGACGTAACTCTCGTCTTAGCACATGATCCGCAGTAACAGAATGCCCACTGAAACTAATTTGATTCACATAAATACGCTTGCCTGGATCAACTGAAATAGACAACTTAACGGTTTTATCTTCGTCGTTAATTTCTGGAATGGTAACGACTTTAGGATACGCATAGCCATAACGACCTAAAAATTTACCAATAACTTCTTCAGTATATGTTACCTCAGCACCATTATATAAACGTCCTGCAGATAAAGGATTAATGGCACGAATCGTATGCTCAAAGCCTGCCATATCACCAATAAAGTCAACTTCGTTTACTGTGTATGTTTCACCTTCGGTGACATTTAATGCAATATAAACCGCTTCTCGGTTTGGCGTCATCGAGACTTGTGTGCTGTCAATTTTAAAGCGCAAATAACCTCTATCTAGGTAGAAACTATTAATGGTTTCCATATCACCTTGTAAGGTTTGCTTTTGATATCTATCTTGCGCCATAAAATCCCACCATGGAGAACCATAGGTTAATTCTATTCGTTCAAGTACTTCATCATCAGAGAAGATTTCATTACCAACAATATTAATTTGTTCTATTGCCGCGGCATCACCTTCAACAAAAGTAAAGTTCAGTGTCACGCGATTTCTTGGTAAATGAACAATTTCAGCGGTTACTTTCGCATTGTATTTACCTACACTATGATAAAAATCTTCAAGACCTAATTCAATCCCCGAAATAACGGTTTTATCTAGTGTCTCGCCCACTCTGATATTACTACCATCAAGGCTTTCAATTAATTGCTCATCTTTTAAGTCGCTATTACCGTCGAAGGTAATTTCACTGATGGTTTCTCGCTCTCTAACACGGAAAATCAAACGTTCATCTTCTTGATACACTCGAATATCATTAAAGTGACCCGATTTATAAAGGGACTTTACCGCTTGAGAAATACGAAAGTCATTCAACGTATCACCAACATTAAAAGGGATATGCGTTAGTGCTGCACCTAAAGCAACACGTTGAAGCCCTTTAACTTCAATATCTTCAACTTGAAAGTCTTCTGCGGCCTGCACAGCACTAGCTAAAGAACCAAATAAAATGGCTAAGGCAATTTTTTTAATTATCATAAATACTTACTTTACTACTTCTTTTAATTGTTTCTTATTCATTAACTTCAATTGCAAGCTGAGTTGATAATGAAACGATGTATTTGAACCAACATACTCATGCCTAAACCATGAGTTAAAATAGACTTAAACTAAAGTCAAAACTATAAACGAGAAAAATCATTAAATAATGCAATACTCATTAATCCTAATAAAGCTATCGCACCAAACTTAAAACCTATCTCTTGAATATTTTCAGGCACTGCCTTTCCAGTAACTAGCTCGATAAGATAATAGAGTAGATGCCCGCCATCAAGTACTGGTAGCGGTAAAAGGTTAATTATTCCTAAATTAATGCTAATTAAAGCTAAAAAGCCTAAAAAATAAACAAAACCATACCCTGCACTACTACCGGCACCTTGCGCAATAGCAATGGGACCGCTTAAATTTTTAACTGAGATATCTCCAGTCACTAATTTACCGATCATATCAAAACTTAAAATGACTAAATTCCAAGTTCGCGCCATACTTTCGCCAATAGCATCAATAGGTCCGTAAGCCAATTGAATTTGATACTCTTTTGGCCAAGGCTCAAATTTAGGCGCGACTCCTAAATACCCCTGAAGTTGTCCGTGACGTTTAACCCCTTTTGGAGTTACTGATAACTCAATAAGCTGGCCATCTCGCTCTACCGTAACGAGCACTTGAGTATCAGGAAATAGTTTAATTTGCTCTGAGAAGTAATCCCAAGAATCATTCACCTGATTATCATTAAGCTTGATTAACTTATCGCCGACTTCAAATCCAGCAACTTGAGCTGGACTACCTTCTTCTACATGCACGAGTTCACTATGAACAGCAGGACGATAAGGTATTATACCTAAGCTGGCAAGCGCAGACGTTTTTTCAGGTGCAAACTTCCAATTTTTTGTATCTAATACAGTAGTCGTCACATACTGACTTTCTGACGATTTCGTCTTTACTTCAATACTTTGATCGCCTATTGCACCAACTAAAGCTAAATTGACATCTTGCCAATTCGATGTTTGCACACCCGCAACTTCAACTATTTCGACATTTCGGGGCAAATTTACATCACTGGCAAAAGAATTAGGCTCAATTTCACCCATAACAGGTTTTAAACTAGGTACACCAATTAAAAACATTATGTAAAAAGCTACAATTGCAAAAGCAAAATTTGCTAAAGGCCCTGCGGCAATAATGGCAATTCGTTGATAAACAGATTTGACATTAAATGTGTTATTTTTATCAACCTCGCTAACTTCGTCGACGCGATCATCTAGCATTTTCACGTAACCGCCAAGAGGGATTAACGCAACGACAAACTCTGTGCCAAATTTATCAGTTCTGCGAAACAATGCAGGACCAAAGCCGATAGAAAATCGAAGTACCTTAACACCGTTTTTACGAGCAACCCAAAAGTGTCCGTATTCATGTACGGTTATCAATATTCCTAAGGCCACAACAAAGGAAGCAAAATTCCAAAAAAAATCAATCATACTAATGTTTAACCTCAGTACTTAAAAACTCATCAGAGATTAATAATGATCGAGCAAAGTCTCTTGCTTTTTGATCCAAGCTAACAACACCATCAATATCTTTCACCTCTTCTGAGACAAATTTATTAACAGAAGTTTCATTTATTTTAAAAATATCAGTAAATTTAATTTTTTCGTTTAAAAATGCATCAACAGCAATTTCATTCGCCGCATTTAAAACAGTGCAAGCACCTTGACCTTTTTTACATGCATCGATAGCCAGCTTTAAGTTAGGATAACGATTAAAATCAACTGCTTGAAATTCAAAAGCAGCCACATTAAAAAAATCTAACGGTTCAACACCTGACGCAATTCTCTCAGGAAAAGCCAAAGCGTGAGCAATTGGCGTTCTCATATCAGGATTACCCATTTGAGCAATCACCGATCCATCTTTGTATTGAACCATTGAATGAATGGTACTTTGCGGATGCAGTACAACTTGAATATCATCAGGATCTAAATTGAAAAGCCATTTAGCTTCAATAAATTCTAAGCCTTTATTCATCATAGTGGCTGAATCAACGGATATTTTTCGGCCCATTTCCCAATTAGGATGAGCGCAAGCCTGATCCGGTGTAACGGTTTTAAGAGTTTCTTGTTCTACGGTTCTAAATGGACCACCAGACCCTGTAAGCAAGACTTTGCTAACCCCATGATCAATTAAATTATTGGCACTTGATTGCTGCTGTAAAGGTAGAGGAAGGCATTGGAAAATAGCATTATGCTCGCTATCAATAGGCAATAGCTCTGCGCCAGACTCAGCTACTGCATCAATAAAAATTTGACCAGAGGTGACTAAAGCTTCTTTGTTTGCTAACAGAACACGTTTTCCAGCTTTAACAGCAGCTAAGGTTGGTAGTAAACCACATGAGCCAACAATCGCGGCCATAACAGTGTCAGTTGCTGGAGACTGTGCAATTTCGATAAGATTATGTCGACCACTCAGTACTTCAATAGGAAGTGACTCAGCCTTTAATTTTGCTTGCAATTCAATGGCATGAGTCGCTGAGACCATAACTACCTTTTCAGGTAAAAACTCAATGCATTGGGCAAACAACAAGTCGACATTGGTGTTTGCCGACAAACTGACGACTTTGTACTTGTCTCGATGTAAACGAATGACATCAAGGGTATTTTGGCCAATAGATCCTGTTGAACCTAAAATACATAACTTTTTTTCTATTGGACTTTTAGATGACTTCATGGTCTTTAACACTTAATTACCAACCTATCATGACATAACATAAGGCATAAATAGGTGCGGTCGCTGTTAAGCTATCAATTCTGTCGAGTATGCCACCATGACCTGGCAGTATCGAGCCACTGTCTTTTATTCCGGCTTGGCGCTTAAACATACTTTCATTTAAATCGCCCAATACAGATACCGTAGAAATAAGCACAGCGACAAGTAAAATAGTAGTAACTTGATCGCTATTCCAACCAATAATATATCCTGCAATACCAACACAAAGGCAGGCTGAAATAACTCCACCAATAAATCCTTCAATGGTTTTTCCTGGACTAACATTGGGCAGAAGTTTACGTTTACCTAATGACTTACCAACAAAATAAGCACCAACATCAGCGCTCCAGACCATCAGAAACAAAAACATTATCAATTGAGCACCATGATAGGTATCTGTAGAATAATCGCTGGTACGCAATATCATAAATGCCATCCAAGTAGGCACTAAGGTTAACCAACCAAAAACACCTCTTATGGAACGATGGCTTGACCAAAACTTACTAAATTTCGGGTATAAAAGCGTTAATGTTGCCGATAACAGCCACCATAAAACAGCAAGCCAAAGTAAATATATTGCAGACTGTTGTGCTTGATATAATGTGGCATCCACTACACTAATCTTCAGTGCCCAAATTTCATTTAACGGAATAAAATACCAAATAATGGAGATTAATAACGAAGTGACTAATGCAAAAATTACGCGACGACCTGTACTTGCAAACCCCATTAAAGGGCCCCACTCCCATGCACCTATAGCCATAACAGCTAATAAAAAACCAGCAAAGTAGTTGAGTGGCAAATAAAAAATTGCCGCTATTACTGCTGGCGCCAAAATAAGTGCGGTTAATATTCTTTGTTTTAACAAGCTATATCCTATTTTTATCTATTATTATTGGTTTTTTAAACAGCGTTGACTTGTTCGCCTGTTTGACCGAATCGACGTTCACGTTGCTCAAAAACGGCTAAAGCTTTATTAAATTCTGAAGAGTCAAAATCTGGCCAGAGCACGTCTGTAAAATATAATTCTGCGTAGGCAGCTTGCCAAAGTAAAAAGTTACTAATCCGACAATCCCCACCTGTTCTGATCAGTAAATCTAATTCAGGTACTTCAGCTAAGCATGTTTGTTCAGATAATGACTGTTCTGTAATGCTTTGTAGCTCAATTTCATTAGCTGCAACTTTGCTCGCTAACTTTTTAGCTGCTTGCATGATATCCCAGCGACCGCCATAATTTGCGGCTACCGACAATACCATACCCGTATTGTCTTGAGTTAACTTTTCTGATGCTGCGATTTTTTCTTGTAGTTTTTCAGAAAATCGACTGACATCTCCTATTACTTTAAAACGAATATCATTGTTATGTAGGCGCTTAACTTCTTTGGTTAAAACGTACATAAACAAATCCATTAACACACTAACTTCAGCTTTAGGTCGTTGCCAGTTTTCACTACTAAATGCGAAAAGAGTTAATGCCTTTATTCCAAGTTCTCGTGCATCAGAAACAATTGCTCTAACAGACGAAACACCTGCTTTATGGCCAGAAACACGTGTTTTTCCCTGTAATTGGGCCCATCTTCCATTGCCATCCATAATAATAGCAACATGTTTCGGGAGTTCTTTTTTGGTTTTTTCACCCAATGTAGTGTTACTCATTTAAAGTTCTGTGTTGTTAAATACTTTTGTTCATATATTCGATATATGCATTAAACATACGAAAAGCGCCGTAGTCTTTTATTTATAACCCTCGGCAAAGCAAGGACTAGCATTGAACTACGGCGCTCTCAAATTTTCAATGAAAATATTAAATTTCCATTAATTCAGCTTCTTTTATGGCTAATAATTCATCAACCTGCTTAATAAATGAATCGGTAATTTTTTGAATCTGATCTTCAGCTTGATGTTGTTCATCTTCGCTAATTTCTTTTTCTTTCTCTAATGCTTTAATATCTGAGTTGGCATCACGACGAATATTACGGATAGCAACTTTGCCATTCTCTGCTTCACCGCGAACAACTTTTACTAAGTCTTTACGACGCTCTTCTGTTAATGGCGGTAAAGGAATACGAATTAACGTGCCGTTTGATTGTGGATTTAAACCTAAATCTGATTTTAAAATAGCTTTTTCAACAGCTGCAATCATGCCTTTGTCAAAAACAGTAATCGCTAGACTACGCGCATCAGGCACAGAAATATTACCGACTTGATTTAACGGTGTTTCCATTCCGTAGTAATCAACAGAAATATTATCAAGTAAAGAAGCGTGTGCACGACCAGTTCTTACTTTATTAAGACTAAGTTTATAAGATTCAATACTCTTGCCCATACGTTCTTGAGCATCTTCTTTAATTTCATTTATCAAAATTTTATTCCTTAAAGCATTATATAAACACGAATTTTTGTTATTTTTCTCTTCTAAAACTCGTGTATTAAATAGGGTTAATGATACTAAATATATCGGTAATTAGCTTAGTTAATAAACTAGGTCAAGTTTTTAGCGTGATCTATGGTTGTGCCTTCGTCATTCCCCATAATAACAGACTTTAAAGCACCTGTTTTATTCATATTGAAAACACGAATCGGCATATTATGATCTCGTGCTAAAGTAAAAGCAGCTAAATCCATTACCTGTAATTCTTTTTCTAATACTTCATCATAAGTTAAATGTTTATAAAGTACAGCTTCAGGGTTTTTCACTGGATCTTCAGAGTAAATACCGTCAACTTTTGTCGCTTTAAACACCGCATCCGCTTCAATTTCAATTCCACGAAGACATGCTGCAGAGTCTGTAGTAAAAAATGGGTTACCTGTTCCTGCTGAAAATATAACAACGCGGCCAGACTTTAATAAACTGATGGCTTGCGCCCAGTTATAAGTATCGCAAACACCAGCTAAATCTATCGCAGACATTAAACGGGTATTAACGAAAGCTCTGTGAAGTGCATCACGCATAGCTAAGCCATTCATTACAGTAGCTAACATCCCCATTTGGTCACCAACTACACGGTTCATGCCTGCATCTGCTAAGCCTTTACCACGGAATAAATTACCACCACCAATCACTAAGCCAACTTGAATCCCCATTTCAATGAGTTCTTTGATTTCTTGTGCCATGCGATCAAGAATTTTAGGATCGATACCAAAGCCTTCTTCTCCCATTAGTGCTTCACCACTAAGTTTAAGAAGAATACGACGATAACAAGGTTTGGGATTGGTGCTCATAGTATAAAATTCCTAGCGTGTTAGAGAAAGAGTTCTGTATTAATGTCTGAATGTTAGATTCGAGACAAAAAAATAGCCGCGATCAAATTTGACCGCGGCTATTTTAATACGTTTAGCTGACTATCGAAAGTCTTATACTCAATTAATCATGACTATATGCTAAAAATATTTCAAATTAAAGAAAGATTAAGCTTTAGTTGCTGCAATAGTTGCTTCAACTTCAGCAGCGAAATCTTCTTCTTTTTTCTCAATACCTTCACCCACTTCTAAACGGATAAAGTTAGAAACAGTAACACCTTTTTCTTTTAATACAGCGCCAACAGTTTTCTTAGGCTCCATGATAAAAGCTTGACCTGTTAAAGAAACTTCACCTGTAAATTTCTTCATGCGGCCGTTTACCATTTTCTCAGCGATTTCTTGAGGCTTGCCTTCATTCATCGCGATATCGATTTGGATATTTTTTTCTTTTTCAACAACTTCAGCAGGAACGTCTTCTGGGTTGATGAATTCAGGTTTACTAGCAGCAACGTGCATAGCAATGTGCTTTAACGACTCTGCATCGCCTTCACCAGCAACAACAACACCAATGCTTTCGCCATGGCGGTAAGAAGCTAATGCAGCACCTTCAATGTATTCAACGCGACGTACATTGATGTTTTCACCAATTTTTGTCACTAATGCAATACGTTGGTCTTCAAATTTAGCTTGAAGCTCTTCAACTGTAGCTTTTGACGCAAGAGCAGTATCAGCAACTTCGTTAGCAAATGCTAAAAAGCTTGCATCTTTAGCAACGAAATCTGTTTGACAGTTAACTTCAACTAAAGCAGCAGTACCCGCAGCTTCTTTAATTAAAATAGTACCTTCAGCAGCAATATTACCCGCTTTTTTAGCGGCTTTTGCTTGACCTGATTTACGCATGTTGTCGATTGCTAATTCCATATCGCCATTAGCTTCAACAAGTGCTTTTTTACAATCCATCATGCCCGCAGCAGTGCGATCACGAAGTTCTTTAACCATAGCAGCAGTAACTGACATTGGATAATTCCTCAAATTTTGATACCAATTAAATGGTAAGTAATTCAAACAGTAAAGCAGAAGCTACTTGCCTCTGCTTTACTACGATAGTTCTCAGTAAAAAAGGGGTTCAGCTAATTACTCAGCTTCAACAAAACCGTCTTTTTCAGCTTGAACTGCAATGTTTTGCTCACGACCTTCAAGTACTGCATTTGCTGCAGAATCAAGATATAAAGTAATTGAGCGAATTGCATCATCGTTACCTGGAATGATGTAATCAATGTTGTCAGGATTTGAGTTTGTATCAACAACAGAAATTACTGGAATACCTAGGTTGTTAGCTTCTTTGATAGCAATGTGTTCGTGATCAGCATCAATGATAAATAAAACGTCAGGTAAACCACCCATGTTTTTAATACCACCTAAACTTTTATCAAGTTTTTCCATTTCACGAGTACGCATTAACGCTTCTTTCTTAGTAAGCGCTTCAAAAGTACCATCAGAGCTTTGAGACTCAAGATCTTTTAAACGTTTGATTGATTGACGTACTGTTTTCCAGTTAGTCAACATGCCACCTAACCAACGGTGATTCACGAAGAATTGGTCAGATTTTTCAGCAGCATTTTTAACAGCATCACTTGCAGCACGTTTAGTACCAACAAATAATACTTTACCTTTCTTAGACGATACGTTGTTTAAAACAGCTAAAGCTTCATTAAACATCGGAACAGTCTGTTCTAAGTTAATGATATGAACTTTATCACGAGCACCAAAAATGAACGGCTTCATTTTTGGATTCCAGTAACGAGTTTTGTGTCCGAAGTGAACACCGGCTTTAAGCATATCGCGCATTGAAACGTTTGGCATTTTATTTTCCTTTATGGGGTTAAGCGTTCATACACCCAATATGCACGACTCCTGTGGCTGTTTTACATAAAGTAAATCCAGCTGAGCACCCCGGCATATCTTTATAAGATGTATGTGAGTTTATGTTTAATACCGCCTTTGGCAGCATCTAGTTATTGACTAAATTAACCAACCAAAAATTAAATTTTTAGTAGCAATTAATTTAGCGCGGCACTTTATAACACAAAACCTAACCATTAACCATAAAAACCATCAATTCGTCAGCATTAATTTAAATCGGTATTAAAAAATTTATTAGAACAAGAAATAAGCGAGCGAATGATAAGGACTTCAGTTTCTATGACACTAAAACAATGTCATACTATTTAATTAACGCGTTAAGTTTAATCTATTATTTTTGTACCACATGCAATAGCGAGTCTTTTTTACATGAATACCGAATTATTTTTTATCTATGATAGTCATTGTCCTTGGAGTTATGCTGCTTCTTCACTAGTTAATGTTATTTCAGAAAATTATCCTGACATTAAACTTAACCTTTGGCATTGTGCTCGATATGAGGGTGATGAGTTAGTCAGTAAACAAACCATTGATGATGTGGTTAATTTTAGTGAGTGTAAGTTTTCTTCTCACTACCTCGACAAATTATCGTTAGAAAAAGATTCAACAATTAGTGCGAACCTTCTTGCTTGGACACAAACTAAGGTACCTCATTTAACTCTGCCTTTATTAAATGCTCTTCAAGAAAAGCATTTTCAACAAGGCACTGCACTAACGAGTGAAAGCGACTTTAGCGATATTATTAATGAACTAAAGATTTCACCGCCGAATAAAATATTTAACAATGACAAGTTAACTAAAGAAGCTGAGATGACACTCCATGCTATTTTTGAATTACAAGAAGTTATTCAAACATCTGCTATTCCTGCGGTATTGTTAGCAGTCGGTGATAATTTAACTTTGCTTAATCATAACTTGTATCTACAAGAGCCTTCATCAATAGTTGAAGCGATTAAATTAGAGCTAAACAAATAACGTTCAAAATTTCATTTAGTTGCGCTAAAATATAGAAAATTGCAATGATTAAGCAACTTACTACCTACATTAATAGGTAAACTTACAGACAAAGGGTACGAAAAATCAATGACTATAACTATTAAGAGTCAGGAAGAAATAGAAAAAATGCGTGTTGCTGGCAAACTTGCCGCAGAAGTATTGGAAATGATAGCGCCACATGTAAAAGCAGGGGTAACTACTGATGAGTTGAATACTCTTTGTGCTGATTATACTGAAAAAGTTCAACATGCTATTTCAGCACCACTGAATTATCACAATTTTCCAAAATCTATTTGTACATCTGTAAACCACGTTGTTTGTCATGGTATACCTAACGATGTGCCTTTAGAAGACGGCGATATTATCAATATTGATATTACAGTAATTAAAGATAAGTATCATGGCGACACCAGTAAAATGTTTATTGTAGGCGAAGGTTCACCTGAAGATAATCGTTTATGTCGTATTACCCAAGAAGCCTTATATGTTGGCTTAAAAAAAGTAAAACCGGGTGTTGCTTTTGGTGAAATTGGTACCGCTATTCAAAAATTCATTAAAAAGTCAGGTCGTTATTCAATTGTAAAAGAATATTGCGGGCACGGTATTGGCGTAGAATTTCATGAAGAACCACAAATTGTTCATTATAAAAATAATGACAAAGTAAAAATGGTTGAAGGTATGTGCTTCACTATTGAACCTATGATTAACTTAGGTCGTGCTCAAACCGTTCTTGATAAAGAGGATAACTGGACTGTTACTACAATTGACGGCAAACGTTCTGCACAATGGGAACATACTATTGTTGTTACTAAAACGGGTTGCGAAATTTTAACATTAAGAAAAGAAGAAACACTTCCTCGACTTTTACATAATTAATTTTGCTCGTTTGACTAAACTCATTAACCATGTGATGAACACAACTGTCATCACGTGGTTAACATTAAAGAGACATTACTTTGCAACTCAACTCTATTTTACCTGCGCAATTTCGCGATCCATTCGCTATTTCAACTGAAACACTTTCCGCACTTGATATTTGTCAGTTAAGTCAAAATTTTAATTTGTGGTTAAAAGAACAGTTTTCATTAATAGAAACTGGTGATTTATTAGCTTCAAGAGCTGACTTTGTTGATCACATTCTAGCTAAATTATGGTCTCAACATAAACTTGATGAGTATCAAATTAGCTTACTTGCCGTTGGCGGTTACGGCAGAGGTGAGTTGCACCCACATTCAGATGTTGATTTGTTATTATTAACTCAAGAAAAAATAGATAAAGATTTAGAAGAAAAAATAGCCAGCTTTATTACTCAGCTTTGGGATGTAAAACTTGATATTGGTCATAGTGTTAGAAGTATCAGGGAATGTTTAAAGCAAGCAAGAAAAGACGTTACTGTAGCAACCAATTTAATGGAAATGCGCAGAGTATGTGGAAACGAAGCTCTTACCCAACAACTTCAGCCTTTGCTTAATGATGATGTATTTTGGACATCAAAAAAATTCTTTATTGCTAAAAGAAACGAGCAAGATAAACGACACAAACAATTTCATGGCGCAGCCTACACACTTGAGCCCAATTTAAAAGCCAATCCTGGTAGTCTTAGAGATATTCAAACCATTGCTTGGGTTGCTAAACGTCACTTTGTTGCTGACTCTCTTGAAGAACTCGTTGAACATGATTATTTAACCGAAAATGAATTTTTTGAATTATTAGAGTGTCAAGATTACTTATGGCGTATGCGTTTTGCTCTGCATTTTGTTGCAGGACGAAATGAAAATCGCCTTTTATTTGATTATCAAGCAGACGTTGCTACCTTTCTAGGCTTTGGCGATCAAGGGAAAAATGCCGTTGAACGTATGATGAAACGTTTTTTCCGAATTATTGGCCGTGTGGCCGAGTTGAACACTATTTTATTACAGCATTTTCAACAAGCCATTTTAATCCAAAATGACAACGCAAGAATTACCACCATAGATAATGATTTTTATTATTCCAAAGGATTAATTCAAACGACAAGTTCTCGGGTATTTATGAACCCAGGTAAATTAATGAGAATGTTTTTGTATGTCGCAGAGTACGATCAAATAAAAGGCATACACTCTCAAACCTTACGGTTAATGAGAAATGCTCGACGACGCTTAATTTCAGGCTTAAGTGACTATGCAATTAGTCGACAAGTGTTTATGAAAATCATACGTCACCCTAGAGGATTAGGTTTAGCATTTACCCTAATGCATCGTCATAGTATTTTGTCTGCTTACTTACCTGAATGGCGTAACATTGTTGGACAAATGCAATTTGATTTATTCCATGCATACTCGGTTGATGAGCACAGTTACCGTTTAATTAAAAACCTGTATCAATTTACACAACCTGAGTTTAACCATCAGTTTCCTTTGTGTTCAAAAATCGTTCAACGTAATCGCAAGCCTGAAATACTCTTTTTAGCAGGAATTTTTCATGATATAGCCAAAGGTAGAGGCGGCAGTCACGCTGATTTAGGCGCTGTAGATGCCCTTAACTTTAGTAAGTCTCATAAATTAAATGATCATGATGGACGGATGATTTCATGGTTAGTTAAACACCATTTACTGATGTCGGTAACCGCACAACGTCGTGATATTTCTGATGAAAATGTTATTCGTAAATTTGGTGAAATTGTTCGCGACGAAGCCCACTTAGACTTTCTATATTGTTTAACAGTCGCTGACATGCGAGCAACTAATGAAAGCTTATGGAACAACTGGAAAGCCAACTTACTAGAAGAACTGTACTTTAACACTAAACGCGCTTTTAGACGCGGTTTAGAAAAACCCGTAGATTTACGCTTTAAAATACGAGAAAACCAACGCCAAGCAATTGAGTTACTTTCTCAGGCGAATATAGAAAAAGCAGCCTATGCGCCTTTATGGGAAGAATATAATGCCGATTATTTTTTACGTTACACACCAGAGCAAATTTCATGGCATTGTCAGAATATTTTAGCCCAC
Organism: Colwellia sp. SU-HH01217; assembly: GCF_057543495.1. Classification (NCBI taxonomy): domain Bacteria; kingdom Pseudomonadati; phylum Pseudomonadota; class Gammaproteobacteria; order Alteromonadales; family Colwelliaceae; genus Colwellia; species Colwellia sp. SU-HH01217. The sequence goes on from NZ_BAAJLX010000005.1 coordinate 207,405, forward strand.
GATCGCAACAAACCATTAGTATTAATCAGTCCAGTCCCCTACAGAGGGGGGACACAGGTCTTTATTTACACTAAAGAACATTACAACTTGTTTTCTGCAACCGTGTCTTTATTAGCCATAAGAAAGCTATCCATTCATGACGCCAAGATTATTACCAGTAAATCGGGTTACACCATGAATACCTTTGTAGTGTTAGATCAAAGAGGTAAAGCAATTGATGATAAAGGTCGTACTTCTGAAATTGCCAATGCATTAACAAATACTTTAACTAAGCAAAACTTTAATGATATCGAGATGCCGCCACTTTCTAAACGGTTTAAGCATTTTGCTATTCCAACCCGTGTAAGTTTTATTAAAACAAATAATAAACGTGGTTCATTATTGGAAATTTTAACTACCGACATTCCCGGATTGTTAGCGATTATTGCTCGTATATTTAGAGATAACCAAATAAATATACATTCAGCTAAAATAACAACTTTTGGCGAAAAAGCGGAAGACGTATTTACTATTTCAAATATCGATAATCAAGCATTAACTGAACAAGAGAAAGCTGACCTAACCACCAAATTATGTGAAGAGCTGAACTAACCGCTCCCATAAAGAGTTTAACTTTATAATTAAGGATTAAAAGAAAATGAGTGCATTACAAAATATCATTGAAGCTGCTTTTGAAGATCGCAATAACATCTCCCCTTCAACAGTATCAAGTGAAGTAAAAAATGCGGTAGTAGATTCATTAGCTGCTTTAAACGATGGCTCTGCACGTGTTGCTGAAAAAATTGCAGGAGAGTGGGTTGTTCATCAATGGTTAAAAAAGGCCGTGTTATTGTCTTTTCGTATCTGGGATAACACTGTAATTGACGGCGCAGAAAGCACCTTCTTTGATAAAGTGCCAATGAAATATACAAACTATACACAGGCTATGTTTGAAGCAGATGGTGTTCGCGTTGTTCCTGGCGCATCGGTTCGTACTGGTAGCTTTATCGGTAAAAATGTTGTGGTAATGCCAAGCTTTGTCAACATAGGCGCGTATGTTGATGAAGGTTGTATGGTTGATGGTTGGGCAACTGTTGGCTCGTGTGCACAAATAGGTAAAAACGTACATTTATCTGGCGGTGTTGGCATTGGCGGTGTTTTAGAACCTTTACAAGCAGGCCCCACAATCATTGAAGATAACTGTTTCATTGGTGCACGTTCTGAAATTGTAGAAGGTGTAGTCATTGAAGAAGGTGCGGTTATTTCAATGGGCGTATACATTGGTCAAAGCACTCGTATTTTTGATCGTGAAACTGGCGAAGTACATTATGGTAGAGTTCCTGCGGGTTCGGTAGTCGTACCTGGGAACTTGCCTTCTAAATGCGGAACATACAGCTTATATGCCGCGATCATCGTTAAAAAAGTTGATGCTAAAACGCGCGCAAAAGTAGGAATTAATGCGCTACTTCGCTCGGTATCAGAAGAATAATAGCGGAGTTATTAAAAACGCCCTATCTAGCTACACTAAATATAGGGCGTTTTTATGCTGATTTTTATATTTATGACCTGCAGCTACTGCACTGTTAAAATTTTGACACTTCTATAAAGAGCCGTTAATTTCTGCTAAAAGCCTACCAAACGTACAATAATGAAAAAATACAAAATTGTGGACGACTTCATTTTTAATCATATTTTTCAAATAGTTAAGGTGCATTATTTTTCACTTTATCTGTCTATACCAATGTCAAAACTCTAGTTGGCATAACACTTGCGATTCATGAATTAATTACATTAAATATGTTGTAAAAAATTTATGAAGTCATTTAAAATTATTGCCCTACTTTCAATCGTATTATCTGTTGCTGCATGCAGCAATACAGCGCAGTTAACCCAAGATAAAACATTAAGCTACCCTGCTTCGGCTTTCGAGAAATCAATATTTACACCGGCGACTAATCAAACAGAAAAAAAATCGTTTGCCTCTGATCATCATTTAATGATGTCTTTATTAAATAGACCGATGACAGCTGATCAAAAAATGATGTTAGCGTTTGCAAAGCTTAATCAAGATAACAGCCAATCGGTAAGTTTTAATAACTATGTCAGTATACGAGGCGAGAAAGAAAATCATCAACAAGTAAAATTAATCACCCGTTATACAAAGCTTATCGACAATGATATTAACGCTGTAAAAATCAGTGGCTCTCTATAGTAAGATAACCTGAGCTCGGTTTAACAAATAGTTCTCTAGCAGCTATTTTTCCTTACTTCTTCGTTAAATTTCTTGCAATAGGCCAGCTATTGACGCGAAATTTGCCTTGAATTAAGAAAAACTATCAAGCTAAAGTGGAGTAAAATAATTATTTACCTATTTTTCAAACTGTTAACCATCTCTTAAACCGAGTTCAGGTTAAGATAAATTAAGCAAAACGGTGTCTTATAAATTTTCACTCATTTCACACCAATTTAAAGTGTTAAAGACATGCAACCAGTGTGCATCGAACTCAGCTGTGATGGTCATCTTTTTTTGAGTTACCGGATGGATAAACGCTAACTCTTTAGCAATTAACATTAATCGTTTAAAACCAAAGTGTTGGATAAAAAATGGATTTTGCTTATTATCCCCATAATTTATATCACCAATAATTGGATGACGTAAATGAGCAAGGTGGCGACGCAATTGATGTCTTCGCCCTGTTTGTGGGCAACATCTAATTAAAGAATACCTAACACTGTCATATTTTCCTAAGGGGATCGGTAATGATGCTGTCGCCATTGACTTAAAATGTGTAAGTGCTTCTTGAGGCGGTTTATCTCGACTAACTCCTTTATCACCCAACTTATCGAGCTTTTCCTTTAATGGATGGTCAATGGCTCCTTCATCTAACAAATGCCCTCTTGTTAGCGCATAATATGTTTTTTGAATACTTTTACTGCCTTCGTTATGGCTAAAAGCTTCCCCCATTTTTTGAGCAACTTCTTTTGATAATGCAAAAAGTAACACCCCTGATGTTGGCCTATCTAAACGATGAACAGGATAAACATACTGCCCAACTAAATCTCGAACCAACTGCAATGCAAAATACACTTCATCTTTATCCATAAAACTGCGATGCACAAATAGCCCCGCAGGTTTATCTACAGCCACTAAGTAATCATCTTGATACAATATAGTCAGCTGTGGTTTATGCTGTTCATATTCAATTTCAGCTTCGGTTAAAGGGGGGATTTCTTTCTCTGTCATTCTTTGCTCATTTAAATTGACAAATATTTCGCACAAGACAATTATTGCTCGTAGTAAAACGATATTTACCGTGGTGTTAAGAGTTAATTATCTCTATAATATTGGCCAGATTCAATATCAACAACTTATTAAATTTACTATGTCTGAAACGCCTCACTCTCCTGCGAATATTGCAACAATTAGCGAATTACTCGCACTGTCTAACAGCCAGTATCGTATCTATGATTTAGGGCGAAAAATTGACAAAATATCTAAGGAAGAGTTTAACAAAATAGAGTTAAACCAATTACCTTACCCTTATCCTTCTCAAGGGCACGCATTTATTGCTATTGCTTTTTGGCAAAAACAAAATACACAACCTTTTTTGTGGTTTGTAAAACTTCCACTTGATGAGAGAGGTTTACTAAATCAAGGGGCAAGAGATCACTTTATTGCGATTATTATTGACGCTTTAGGATCAGACTTAACCGTTGACCCGACTGAAAAACAGGAAGAGCTGTTAAAAAGTAATCCGTATAACTTTACCCCAGCACAATATAAACTTGCATCGCTTAACAGTAAAATTAAGCGTGAATTAAAACAAGTAAGTAGTGAATATTTACCTTTATTTCAACAATATATTACAGGTGACTTAGGGTGGGATAACTGGCAAAAAATTGCAATTCAAGGCATTAGCGATTTTGCAGTGCATCTTGACAATAGCCAAAATAGCGCGGCATTAGTCGAGGCATTTCCGCATATTGCATCTGAAGTATTAATGCCTTTGTGTGGAGCGCTAGAAAATGAGACATTACCCGTAACACTTATCGATGCAATAGTTGATGCCTATCATCAAACAGCTACGGAACAACTCCAAGTTCAGCAAAGTTTACTTCGTTCGTTAGCTTCTAGTTGCCAACACCCGCATGTAATTGAATTTGCCAAAGAGTTACTCAATAATGACAAGCTAAGTACCGACTTACTAATAATCTTGGCTGGTCGCTGCTGGTTATTATGGCAAAGCCCTGATATGTTAATGTTATATTTAGAACGCTTAATACAATCTAAAGACAATGAGCTTTTTACTGCCATATTTAAAGATTTAGTTGCTATTCCTGTCATTAGACCCAATATATTTCAATGTATGAGAGATCCTAATCGCAGTAATGAACTTGCTCAAGCTATCGGTTTGCTATTTAACAGAGCAGGTTAGTTTTTACTTTATTTACATCTACAAAAGAGAATAACTCAGTAATATGGAAAATATTTATTACTTGCTAGGTTTTTGTTTAATTGGTTGGTACTTCGTTTACATTCGTCAAGTTTCTGAAGCAGCCCTTAAACATTGCAAACACTATTGCGATAACGAGCAATTACAATTTATCGCAATTGCTCGACGCTCAAGTCGGTTTAAGTTTAGTCGGCAAGGCGGCTTACACCTGTTCAGTATTTTTGATTTTGAATTTAGTGGTGATGGTGATTCGTGTTATCAGGGTGTAGTAACTTTGAAAGCGCTGAAATTGTACCGAGTAGAGTTACCCGCTTACCGAGTTCATTAGTTTAAATATTTTTAAGCGAATTTAAAATGCAAAATCCTAAAAAATTACGCTTTAACTAATGAACACCAAACTCGTTGAATAATAAAAAAGCACAAAAATATTCCCCCTAACGCAATACTAATTATACCTAGAGGTAGAAACATGCTTTCATGAAGTACCCCTTCACTATCAACGTATTGGTAAAAATTATTTTCAGCGAAAAGTAGCAACATTCCAAAAACAATTAAAGCTACTGACAAAAAGCTATATTTACTATTTAAAACATTCATATAACACCTAAAAACATCGCTTAAAAATTAGTATAAAACCCAAAAAAAATATCAAGAAAACCAAGTAATATTATTTCTTTTTTATCAATTACTTTTCTACGATAACGTTAAAACCGCCAAAGATCATCCTTTTGCCATCAAAAGGCATTGGGTTGTTTTCTGGCTGCATTCGAGGATCTTCCATAATTTTCATCATATTATCGTCTCTAACTTTCTTTGATGGCCATGTTAGCCAAGAAAAACAAACCGTCTCATCAGCTTTACATTGAACGGCCATAGGGAATGAAGTTAACTCACCTTCTGGCACATCATCTCCCCAACATTCAACGAGAGACAACACACCATATTCTTTAAAAACAGTTGCAGCTTCTGTAGCATGTTTTATGTAAGCTTCTTTTTTATTATTAGGTACCGCTAGAACAAAACCATCAACATAATTCATATTTAATTCCTCATGAGTTGCCAATATACCTTATTGATTAACTGGCGTTAAACTTGACATTAAAGCAAGCTTATTTTAATTGTAGCAGGTCCCATTTCGTACCGTATAAATCTTTAAATACAACAATGCATATTAGGAAAGGTTAACTAAATGATTGATAAATTATTGGTAATCATCTTTTTGTTACCAGTAAAATTGGTATAGAAATTTTGATGAGCTTTAATTGAGCAAGTATCATCTCTTTTTGCATATTGGGAAATCCAATCGATTAACATGGATAAGTTTTCATCTTGAGCTTGTTTAGATGGATATTTATGAGGCTCCCAAGGACGAGATTTAGCATTAGAAATACAATGTTCAATGGGTAAATTCATAAATATGGCATCAGTTGCATAAGGCTTTGCTAACAGTAACAAATCGCTATAACAGCCCTCTATAACCCAAGAGTCATTAGCTGTTATAAATGCAATAATCTCGGCTTTAGAATCCAACAAGTTTTTTCTTGTTGGTGGGGTTGTAGCTTCCCATGCAAGTACGTCTAAATCTAAATGTGCTAATCCAAACTCATTACACATTTGTTTGGCAAGTGTTGATTTCCCAGAAGCTGAATTACCAAAAATTAATACTTTTTTCAAAATTACAATCGCCTTATTTAAACTGACTATTTTTTATCAAGCTGAGGCCTAACCAGCTGAACCATACAATTTGGCTAACGCCAAAAATTTCGGTAAGCACTTGCGCAGGGTAAATAGTGAGAATACCAACACTACCGACAAAAAGACCAAAGTAGCTAAGCAGTTTAGATAACTTATCTGCTTTTAAGGCCGCTAAGCTTATTAAAAACACCCATAAGCCTCCCACTACTTCATTTCCGCCACCTAGCCCCTCAACTATTGCGTTGATTGTATGCCAAACAGTCATCGCTCGTTCTGGATCCTTCACAGACAGTTCCAATACGCTAACTAAACCTATATTGGCAATCATCCCACTAGCAATAACTAATCCCACCCATATAATTCCAAAGACAGAAGCAATTTGTGAAAGAATGGGACTACTTGCTTTTAAGCGCTCATAAAGTGCTAAAACTAAAACAGCCAATAATATGCCAAAAAGGACATACATAGTGAGATTTACAACCGACAATATCGTTTTATTTTCAGCTAAAAATGCAAACTGTTGTATGGTATTAACATCAACAGGAAAGCTCCAAAACACGCCGAAAAAAATAAAAGCTAATACGTATATAAGAGATTCTAGAAGCGCTGAAACGCCTCCTAACTTTTGTAGGTTTTTCACACTACACACTCCAGATTAATAGTCACTTCAAACAAGTAAACGAAAGCTTTGGTTAGCGTTATGCTTTAAAGATTCTTTGATAGTTTTGAGGGATAATACGACTGAAACCTTAAATCATCACTGCTTTTTATAAGCAAATGCACTTCCTCTGGTTTATCCCATTGCACCTTTGAAAACTCTTCAATAAACTCATCTAAATCCAAATAATCAATTGCGGCGGCAAAAATATCACAACTAATGGTCTTGTGGCCACCTACACTACCCTCTATAGAATAAAGCCTCGTACCTTGATATTTCTTAGATAAATACTCATTGAGTTGATCTACACTACCATAATCGCTATTAATCCATGCTCCGTCATGTATAGCGGTAGTTAGAATAACATTAGTAATACAAGTCATTTATGCGGCATACCTCAACAGAAATTAACATCTTAATCAGAAACAACGTTTTAATAAAAGTATATAACTTAGCTGTCTTCAAAACCATTCGGGTTATTAGACTGCCAACGCCAAGTGTCTGCAATCATGGTGTGTAAGTCACGAGTTGCCTGCCAATTTAAAAGCTCGCTAGCAATACTCGCATCGGCAAACACCGTTGCTATATCTCCTGCACGTCGCGGTACAATTTTATATGCGATTTCTCGCTCGCTTACTTGTTTGAAAGTATTTACTATATCTAATACCGATGTGCCTTTACCTGTACCTAAATTAATAGGTTGGCAACCGCTAATACTATCAAGACTTTCTAATGCTTTAACATGACCTAACGCTAAATCAACCACATGAATGTAGTCTCTAACGCCTGTGCCGTCATGGGTGTCATAATCGTCACCAAAAATTTGCAGTTGTGCTAAACGGCCAACCGCCACTTGAGCAACATAAGGTAGTAAATTGTTGGGAATACCGTTAGGGTTTTCACCGATTAATCCTGAGTCATGAGCACCAATTGGATTAAAGTAACGTAAACAAGCAATAGACCAATCACTGTCACTTTTGGCGAGATCGAATAAAATATTTTCAATCATCAACTTGGTTTGACCATAAGGGTTAGTTGCAGACGTGGGCATACTTTCATCTAGAGGTGAAGGATTAGTCTCACCATAAACCGTCGCTGACGAGCTAAAAACGAGTTGTTTCACCTGATACTTTGCCATTGTTTCTAACAAAGTAATCGTACCAGATACGTTATTATGGTAATAACTTAAAGGCAGTTCATTAGACTCACCTACGGCCTTTAAGCCCGCAAAATGAATAACCGCCTTTATAGAATGCTGCTGGAATACTTGCTCCATCGCCTTTTTGTCACAGATATCCGCCTGAATAAAGGTCACGGTTTTACCTGTGATCTTTTTAATTCGCTCAAGTACTTTAATGGAAGAATTTACTAAATTATCAACAATAACAATATCTTTGTTCAATTTTAGTAATTCAACCACCGTATGGCTGCCAATATATCCTGTGCCACCCGTAATTAATAAACTCATGCTATTCCCTTTCTATTTGGCTTATTCGTCTGTGACTTATTTAAGTGATGAAGAATTGTCTGCATAATATTGTGTCATTGTATTAATAAAACCTTCAAGCATTTCTTGAGGTAAATTATTAATTCCTGCGGCTCCAGCCCTACCGCCCCCTGTTGGGAACTGAATACAAATTTCATCCGCCCCTTGTTTGTTATCAAGAGGGGCTCTTACACTGACCGTATAAGTAGCATCGGTATTTAAGGTTAACACGGCATGTGCTTTATTTGGCGACTGATTCGCTAATTCATTACCAAACACGCCACTAACTCGTCTTGCCCAAGCTTCATCGTCGAGTAATACGGCTTTACAAATTGAATTATCAGCGAGTACGGTGGCTGATTGTGCTTTTGCCATATCTTGATGATAAGCTGATGCGAGTGTCGTAAAAACAGAGTCTTCTTCATTCACTAAAGTTAACGGATCTGTGTATTGACGCAACAAACTGTACAACTCATCGGGTTTAAAGTGCAAATCGTCAACAGTTCTACCGTATCCGTTATAATTAACATAAACACCTAACTGAGCAAGTTTCTCTTCTTCAATAGCCGTTAAACCTTGTTGTTGTGATAACTTTTTAGCTGCTTGTTTCATATTATCACCAAAGGCGGCAACAATAGCCCAATTCACAAATTGCCCCTTTAATAACTCATTCACTAATAAGCTAGTACAAGTGTTAGCATCGGTATTAATTAACGTAGTTAAATGGGTTGATTGTGGAATTTCACCTGTGCGGTGATGGTCGACATATAAAACATCAACTTTATTCGCTAATAAAGTTTTTAGTGGCTGCACATTTTTTTCTAAAGAAATATCTAACACGGTAACAGAATCAACCGCTTTGCCTTCAAGTTGTTTCAGCAAACTAATATCGCGTTTAACACCAGTAATTAGTACTGACTCTTTAGGTTGGGCTAAGCGCAGCTGAACAAGCGCAATAATGCCGTCGGCATCTCCGTTAAAAACATCGTAATGCATGAGTTATCCTATAACTGTAATTTTTACTTTAAATGCCAATTTTGGTACTAGTGCTTATCTTCAATAGAGATAAAGCCTTGTTTGATCAAATGCTCGACTATTTGCTGGGCACATTCTTTAATTGAATTTTCAGCGGTTTTTACATGAATCGCCGGCGATTGAGGTACATCGTATGTAGAATCAATACCGGTAAAGTCTTTAATCTCACCTTGGCGTGCTTTTTTATAAAGTCCTTTGGGATCGCGTTGCTCACACACTTCAATTGGTGTATCGATATACACTTCTATAAACTCTCCTTGCTCCAACAAGTTCGCAGCCATAGCGCGATCACCAGCAAAAGGAGAGATAAATGCTGTAGATACAATTAATCCAGCATCAAGAAAAAGTTTCGCGACTTCGCTAATACGGCGTATATTCTCGATACGATCAGTATCGCTAAAACCTAAATCACCATTAAGGCCATGACGAACATTATCGCCATCTAATAAGTAACTATGGCAACCTAGTTCAAATAATAAAGCATCTACTGCATTAGCAACGGTCGACTTACCTGAGCCACTTAAACCGGTATACCACAATAGACAAGGTTTTTGCTTTTTAAGTGCCGAGCGTTGAGCTTTATTGATGTGTTGCTCATGCCATACGGTATTTTCTGTTTTCATCGTTGTGCTCATTTTATTCTCTTAGGGTCAAATTTATTGAGTAATACCAATTGTGTTTAATCTTATCAAAATGGAAAAATGATGGGGATCATTATTAACACAATCACACTGTAGGTTAACGATACAGGCCAACCAAACTTAACAAAGTCAGACAATTTATAGTTGCCCGCGTTGTACACCATAATATTGGTTTGGTAACCATAGGGGCTGATAAAACTACCACTTGCCCCAAAAGCAACAGCCATAACAAAAGGTAATGGATTAACACCAAGTCCAATAGCTAAGCTATAAGCAATAGGAAATATAAGTGCTGCTGCTGCACTATTGGTTACTAGCTCGGTTAAAACTAATGTCACAATAAAGATGCTAATCAGAGCAATATAAGCACTTTGATCATTTAACAAGAATTCTAATTGTTCTGCAAAAATTTGTGCGACACCACTTAACTCTAATGCTTTAGCCAAAGTGAGAGCGCCAAGTACAATCATCCATATTTCTAATGGAAAACGCCTTTTAACTTCATTGACGGTTAAACAGCCTGTAAATAATAATGTTGCTACATAAAACATTAGGCATTTAAGTAAACTAATTGAAGTAAAAACAGACACAGCAATAGCGCTAATAAAGCCAATAACAGCTAAATGGTCACGCCAACCGACCAACATATTAACAGGTTGATGACCCGATAAAATAAAGAAATTTTTCGATAAGTTAGTACGCGAGCTAAAATCTTTACCAACCGCTAACACTAATAAGTCGCCCGATTGGATAACTATCTCACCAAGTTTTCCAGATAAAGCGCCGCCATCACGCCTAATAGCAACGACTGCGGCATCAAACCTTGCTCTAAAACCTGCTGTTTTTAAGCTTTTTCCAATAACAGCAGAATCAGGTTTAATCAACACTTCGGTTAAATTATCTCTAAGTAAGCCATCTTGCTCAGCGAAAAGTGTTAAGCCATCAAATTGTTGTAAAGTAAGTACTTTTGAGACATCACCGTTAAAAATGAGCTTATCGCCACTTTGAATACCTTCATCTGGCGCAACGGGCGAAATAAGTCGACCTGCTCTGATAATTTCTACTAAAAAGAGTGAATCTAAATTACGTAAACCATTTTCTTCAACGGTTAATCCAATAAGTTTAGAAGCTAGGCCAACCTCTGCTTCAACAAAATAATCGTTACTGTCAATTGTTGACAATGTCATATTCGGCAATGAATTAGCTCGAATAAATATCAAGGTAATACAAGCAATTAATGCAGTTATCCCTATCAAGGTAAAATCAAAAAAGCCGAACGACTGTTCACCGTGATCAATCCACATACTGTTCACGATCAAGTTAGTTGAAGTACCAACTAAAGTTAATGTACCACCAAGAATAGCCGCGAATGACAACGGAATTAACAATTTTCCAGGATTAATTAAGGTGTTTTTTTTAACGGTAGCAATCAGCGTAGCAACAACCGCAGTATTGCTCATTAATGCGGATGCAAAAGAAGCGTAAATTAGCGTTTTAAAAGTAGATTTAAACTTGGAGCCATTAATCATACGTGCTGAAATTCGTCGTAGCACGCTGGTGCGCTCAAATGTAAAGGAACAAAGCACCAATAGAATTAAAGTCACTAAGCCCGGATTGACTGCATTAAGTAAGATATCGTCAGCACTAACAAACGAACAAGCTAAACAAGCAATCGTAGCTGCACCAAATACACGTTCGGGGGCTCGTTGGTAGGTTAACAGGCCAACAAAAGTTGCTAAAAATATAGCCAACATAAGGTACTGCATTGCTGCCATTGACCTAAACCTCAATAAAAAAGCAAATAGCGATAAACAAGGGTTTACCGCTATTTGCTTAAAGTAGCATTAACCTTTTAACAGATCTCTAGCACCCCAATGAGGGTAATGCTTGCGAACCAATGCATTAAATTCTAGCTCAAAAGGTGAAAACGCTTGGCTTTCTTCTTTCTCAATTACATTGTTGATCATCCCTGCACCAACTGTAATATTGCTAAGTCGATCGATGATAATAAATGCGCCAGTTGATTTATTTTGAGCATACTCGTCAAAATGTAGAGTTTCAGATACCTCAAAATCAACAAAGCCAATTTCATTCAATGCTAATTGAGACGCATCAATTTTTTCCATGGTATTAACATCAACTCGATGATCAACTTTAAGCGCGTGTCCCGTAGTCACCTTGCTGCCGTGCTTAATATAATATTCACGACCTGCACCTAATTCATCTTCATGCATCCAAACAACGGTAGCATTAAATTCTTTTGCGGACGTAGGTAAACCACCTTTTTTAACAATGGTTTCGCCACGACTGATATCAATTTCGTCGGTGAGTGCTAACGTTACCGCCATGCCTTTATCGGCACGTTCTAATTCCCCTTCAAAAGTAACAATCGATTTAACCGTGCTTTCTTTGCCAGAAGGTAGTGCAACAATAGTATCGCCAACACGAATATGACCAGAAGCAACAGTACCTGCAAAGCCTCTAAAATCAAGATTAGGACGGTTTACATACTGCACTTGGAATCTAAAGTCAGTAAAAGACTCATCAGCATTAACATTGATGGTGTTTAGTAACTTCATTAACGTGGCACCAGGGTACCAAGGCATATTAGGGCTTTCTTCTACAACGTTGTCGCCTTTTAATGCGGATAACGGAATAAATCTTACATCGGTAAAGTTTAAATCATCAGCAAACTCGCGATATTCTTTTTTAATTTCTTGGTAACGTTCTTGACTATAATCGACTAAGTCCATTTTATTCACCGCGACCAGTACATGTTTAATGCCTAATAACGAACAAATAAATGAATGACGACGTGTTTGTACTTGAACGCCGTAACGCGCATCAATCAAGATAATAGCTAAATCACAAGTCGAGGCGCCTGTTGCCATATTACGAGTATATTGTTCATGACCAGGGGTGTCGGCAATAATAAATTTACGTGTGTCTGTTGCAAAATAACGATAAGCGACATCAATAGTAATGCCTTGCTCTCGCTCAGATTGCAAGCCATCGACCAGTAATGCAAGATCAACTTCTTCACCTGTGGTTCCCGACTTTTTACTGTCTTGGGTAATTGAAGCAAGTTGATCTTCAAAAATCATTTTCGAGTCGTGTAGTAAGCGTCCTATTAGGGTACTTTTACCATCATCAACACTGCCACAAGTAAAGAAACGGATCATTTCTTTATTTTCGTGTTGCTTTAAATACGCTTGAATATCGTTTTCAATTAAGTCGTTCTGACTCATCTTCTTTCCTTCTGATAAAGCTCAACGTTTATTTCTGATAAAGTTAAACTTTAGCTAACTATTTTTGACTAAAACCCACACATTATATGTGCGAATCGAGATGCTATTGTAAAAATGGGCTTAGAAGTAACCTTCCATTTTTTTCTTCTCCATTGAGCCTGTCGAATCATTATCAATGACTCGACCTTGCCGCTCAGAGGTTTTAGTTAATAACATCTCTTGAATAATTTCGGGCAATGTTGTCGCAGTAGACTCTACTGCGCCAGTTAATGGGTAACAACCTAATGTGCGAAAACGCACACTTTTCATCATCACTTCTTCACCATCTTCAATTGGCATACGGTCATCATCTACCATGATCATTACACCATCACGCTCTACAACTGGGCGCTCTTTGGCTAAATAAAGTGGAACAATATCAATATCTTCAAGGTAAATATATTGCCAAATATCAAGTTCTGTCCAATTTGATAAAGGGAAAACTCGAATACTTTCGCCTTTATTTACTTTACCGTTATAAATATTCCAAAGTTCTGGACGTTGTGATTTAGGATCCCAACGATGGTTTTTATCACGGAAAGAATAGACACGCTCTTTAGCTCGCGACTTTTCTTCATCACGACGTGCGCCGCCAAATGCAGCATCAAAACCGTATTGGTCAAGTGCTTGTTTCAGCCCTTGAGTTTTCATAATGTCGGTATGTTTTGCACTACCATGAACAAAAGGACTAATCCCCATTGCCATGCCTTCAGGGTTTTTATGAACTAATAACTCAAAACCATACTTTTCAGCCATTTGATCGCGAAAAGCGATCATCTCTTTAAACTTCCAGTCAGTATCAACATGAAGTAAAGGAAATGGAATTTTTCCGGGTGCAAAGGCTTTACGAGCAAGGTGTAACAATACTGCAGAGTCTTTACCTACAGAGTAAAGCATTGCCGGATTATCAAATTCGGCAGCTACTTCGCGAATGATATGAATAGATTCAGCTTCTAGCTTTTGTAGATGAGTTAAGTTCATTGAATTTTATACTAACTTTGATAAAAATTTATTGACGCTATAATGCCATAGACTTTAAAAGCTCGCTAGTTAACAAACCTATTTTATATAACTAAAAGTTATACAAAAACTAGCAATCCAACAAAAAAGCTATGAAATAACCAGTATTAACTAGGTAAAAAATCAACCGCCCAGACAGTTGTCATTACAGAAACTTCTTCTTCGGTAAATCTAATTGACTTTAAAACTAAGGTTAACTGTCGCTCTAGTTTTTTATTGTTCAATTTGCTTGAGGTAATAACTACTTTACTTACCACGCCATTAGGTTGAATTTCAATATCGAAGAGTACTTTACCTTTTAAGAAAGGATCTTTTCTTAATGCTCTGTTATATAACGCGTATAGTCTCGACTTGCTTGACTCTAGCGTGCGACGCAAAGCCACCTCAGAGCGAGTATTGCCACTACCGTCTAGATTATTACCTTGTGCTAGTTCATTGGCTTCACTCGCTTCACGGGCTAAGACCTCTTCCTCTGCTAATCGAATGGTTTGCGTGTTTCGGCTACTCAACTCATCACTTTGCACTGTATTAGTGACGCTTGCTGCCGCTAATGTTGTACTTTGTTTATTTGTTTGGCTTGCGAGTAATTTACGCTGAACGTTAACCGCTTCGTTATTACCTTTTATTAAGGTCGTTTTTTTCTCTGGGGTGATATATGCATCTCTCATTGAGAATAAATCATCTTTCATTGCCGCAAGTCCTGAAGACGCGGCTTTTTGTTTAGCTATGGCTCGCTTTGTTGGTTCAACTGGCTTGGGCTCTGGTTTTAGTTCAGGTTTAAGCTCTGGCTTCTCTTCTGGCTTAATTTCTGGAATAACTTCTTCAATAGGTTCAACTTTACGAACCTCTGGTGGTGGCAACTGCTTTTCTTTTAAAATAATTTTTGCTAACTGCGGTGGCATTTTCTCTTGCACTTCTCGGGTCACCACAACTCGCTCTAAAAAAGGAACCGCAACACCAAAAATTAAATAGATAACGAGTAAGGCGATCAGTACTTTAGAGAATATTTTATCCTGTGAATCAATACCTAAATCCGCGCTAAAGCGTTCACTATCTGGTGATAAGTCAGTATAAGAATGAGCGTTTAAGGTAGCTGAAGTCATAATTACCTCATACCTTTTGACTGTATTACTTGGTTTGACTGGTTTGGCTGCGCAGATAGTTGCTCAACCGCTAATGACATATTTCTATAATCACTCTCAGCACAAGCTTGCATAATTTGTTTCAATAAAGAGTAAGGAATACTCGCATCACCAATAATAGTAACGGCTTTGCCTTTTTCTTCTTCTTGTTTTGTTAATTTAAGGCGTTTACTTGCTTGATAGTTTAATTCTTTGGTAATTGCCTCAATTAACGCGACTTGTTCTTCCTCTTTCATTGCCGAAATAATTTTACCCGATGATAATACGGCTCTTTCTTGTACTAATACGTTATTTGGCAAAACAGTTATTACTAAGTTTTCAGCAGGAAGTTCTTGTGCTAAAGAGACGGGTAACTTGATCTCTTTAGACGTTTGTAACACGCGTACTTCTGATTGATTAACCATTAAAAAGAACACCAAAATGGTAAAAATATCCATCAAAGCAACCAAGTTCAATTGGTTGGTTGGACCAAAACGCTTATGATGTTTAGCTAATCGTTTTGCTTTGGCTGATTGTTTCATTGATTAGCTCCTGTAGAGGAGTCAGTGTTATTTTCTGTAGTAGGCGCATCTCCTAAAGAAATTAAGGGGAATAATTCTGCATCCACTAAATTAGCCGCAACAACTGCTTTAAACGAACGCACCGTATCCATTGCCGAGACTAATGTTTGATAATCTACTGTAGGCGACAATAAAATAACAATGTCATTTTTATCTATTTTCTGTTGTTGAAAAGTTAGTTTTAAATCTTGTAAATAAATCGACAACGCTGAAAAATCATAGCCCTGCTCTTGTTTAGCAAAGTTTTTTAATAACACGCCTTCGGGGTAATTAAGCGAAAACCCTTGTTCGTTAATCACCAATTCTAATGACTTTTTGGCCTCTTCATCTTGAGAATCAGTTTGCTGGGCATTAATGGGGAGTTGTAAGTTTAAAATTCTTACTTGAGAAAACACCATACCCAGTAATAATACAGGCACAAGAATAACCATCAAATTCATAAATGATGTAATGTCTAACTCAACCTCTTTCCCGCGATTACGGCGGCGGCGATTAATCATGGTTAACGGCGACTTTCTTCTGATTGTGAACCAAATGACAATGAATTGAGCAGTTTAATACCTGCCATTTCCAATGAGTCTACAATGGCAGCAGTTTTCCCTTGCAAGTTCGCGTGCATCAAAATTAATGGAATTGCGGTAATCAAACCAAATGCGGTGGTATTCATCGCGACCGAAATACTGGCAGAAAGTAAGGTAGCTTTATCAGCAGGATCCGCCGTTGCAACAGCAGAGAAAGCGGCAATTAAACCCATTATCGTGCCTAATAGTCCAAGTAAAGTCGCAATGTTAGCGAGTACGGCTAAAAATGGCGTGCGTTTTTCAAGGCGTAACATATACTCCATCATGGTTTCTTCCATGGCATATTCCACATCTTCTCTGCGTTTTACTTGAGAAAGACGCGCAATACCCGATTGCAGTACATCAAATACCGGGGCTTTATTGGTTTTTGCTAACTGGCTTATTTTGTCAGTGTCACCTTGTTTCAGTGCGGTTTTAACTAAAGCGAACGCTTTTTTATTTGTGCTTAGTACTGCACTTAAATACCACCATCGTTCGATAGCTATCGCTAAACCCACCACTAAAACTAGCGCAATAGGGTAAATAAATGAACCGCCATCTTGTAAAAAAGCGATCATAGAATCGATAAAACTCATTGTTATTCCTTATAAATTAATTTATTACTTACTATCCAAGTCTTGATGATAATCTAGCACTTGCTGTTTAAATTTTTTCGGGTGTATCGGCTCAAAAGTTGGCATAACTACTGTGCGCTTAGTGCCTTTTATTGTTATTGGCTTTTTAATACCTTGCCAAGGCATTATATATAAGACTTTCGGCTGCTCTTGTGAGCCTTTAACTTGAGAGTTTATAATAATTTTCGTTTTATCTACTGTTGTTTGTTGAGTAACTCTCTCTTTAGCCGGTTCTTCGGCTTGTACTTGCGAGGAAAGCAAAACTACAGCAACAAAAGTGCAAGCGACTATACCTCCAAGTAAGTTGTCAAACAAGCAGCCTAATAAACAAGTATGAATACGTTTTAACTGAACATTGTTGAATGTTGTCATCTATTACTTCCCTGCTCTGGCAATTTTTATATTAAGCCCGGCAATTGAGCGCTTCACTTGTTTATCGTCAGGTGATAATTGCTGGAATGATAGATAATACCTTTTAGCGTCCAATAAACGTCCACGATATAACTCTAATAACACGGCATAGTTCCAATGTACTTCAGCATAGCCTGGCCATATTTCAAGTGCTGTTAAATAACTTTGTTCCGCTTTAGTAAAATCCCCATTCAGTCTTGATAGCTGCCCTTGCACGTTATGCGCATACGGGTTTATTGGATTAACGGTTAATGCTTTATCAATTTGAAACTGTGCAATAAATTTTTTACTTTGCGCCATCGCAATAAGCGCTTTATTAACATAAACACCAGAAAGCTGAGGGTGAGAAACAATAATTTGATCTAATAGTATATTCGCCTCATCCCACTGCTTTTTATCCATTGCAGTTAAAGCTTTCTGATAATCCTTAATGATGTTGTCAGGTAAATTTGTTACTCGCTTTGCTTGTTGCTCTAAGTACAAGTTTTTCTTAGCTAAGTGCTTTGTTGAGTCAGTGACGTCAGTTAAACTGGTAGTTTCTTTGCTTGACGACTCTTGAGTATCTACCATCGCAATTAAATCATCTGAAATGGTTTTTAATTCCGTTGAATCTTGCCCCGTTTGTTTTTCATTACTGTTCACGTAGTCATTCGTTGAAGATGAACACCCAATAAATAAGGTCAGTGTAAATAATGCGAGTCCTTTCCAAAGTAGCTTTTTAATGCTTCCTTTACAGCGAGAAAATGATTTAATGAATTGATGATACAGCATGTATTACTCGCTCCTTTTTATTGTATTGAACGGGATCTAATGTCGCTAAAACAGCAAAACTTTTTGCTACCCAAGTATTAAAAACATTTTGCCAAGCGCGCTCTGCATTACTGGCATGCACTTCAATAGCTTTTTCTTCAAATGGATAGGCAATTTCTTCGAGTAAAAATTCATATTCTTCTAACGCTAATTCATCTAAATCTGTGGGTCGCTCTGATGCCATTACATCTACCGCAAGTTGACGATACATTTCGGCTAAATTAAACGTGGCGTGAGGTACAAATTCAGCTAATTGATAAGATAATAATTTTTTATAATACTGCACCGCCATTTGCATTGCTTTTTGTTTGGCTTTTAAACTATTGTTCAAAGGAATGTTAAGCTTTGTCCATTTAAACGTTTGTTGATGTGCTTTCCCAAGACCTAAGGCTGAAACAGATGCTAAATAAACAGAACGAGATAAATCATTGGCTGAAACATCCAAAGACTTTTTACCAAGTTGTGTATCGTGCGAACTAACAATTTTTCGATACCAATAGTATTGTTTATTTGCTTGATTGGTTTCTTGATAAAACTCACTTAGCTTAAACCTTACTTCTTGAGCAATAATAAAAGGTTTAGGATATTTATGTGCATAGGCTCTAAAAGTATTAATAGCTTTAGGTAGATTACCAGCTTTTACATAAAATTGTCCTGCGGTGTATTGCGCTTCTCTTCTTAGTTCTGTAGTTAACTCTGACGTTAGTTCGGTTTTTTTATTAACACGATTTTTATCAATAACATCCGATTGATTAGCTATCAGTAATAATTGTTCAGCCGCTAACTCCCATTGTTCTGTTGCTTCATAAGATTTTGCCAACTTCGCCGGTATTGATGCAGTATATTCATGATTAGGGTAGCGCTTTTTAAAAACAATTAAAGCAGAAGCTGCACGCTGCCATAGCTGTAAATCTAATAATAAATTGGCCGCATCAAACTGCCCAGTTAATGCATACGAAGATTGATTAGCGACTGAAAATATTCGTAAATATTGTTGAACTGCTTGCTCTGCGGCTTCTGTTGCGGCTTTAGCTTTAGTATCTATACTCGCTTTAGTTTGGTTTTTACTAGCAGTTGCTAATGTAAGTCCTCGTGTTAGACGCTTATATTGCTGTTGAAAACCTTGCCCTTGAAAATAAATACAAGAAGCCAATAACTCATTCATTTGGCTCCAAATTTCAGCATTTTTGTTAACATAACTTAACGCTAAAACGTAACTTGACTCTGCTGCTTGGTAGTTAGTCAATTTATAAAGTGAATTAGCTTGAAGTTGACTAACAATTTTCACTTGTTTTAATTGGGTCGCGGTTAATTTAGGTCGTTGTTTTTTTAACGCTATCGATTGAGCATCTGCGTCATAATGCGTTAAAACAAAATCACTATAATACCCAACATCATGAAAGTCTGAACGATTATAAGCATATTGCGCCCCGTGAGTTGCTAAAACGAATGCTCGCTTATCCTTTGGATAGGTCTTAATAAATAAATCATCTAAACGCGTGCGCTCTATTAATAGCGATTGGTAAGTTTTTTCATTTTCGATGCTTGGGTTGTTTTTACGACTTTGTTTGGTACTTGTTACTGATAACTGATTCACTTCTTGTTGTGACAATATTTCTCGAATCGTTAGCGTAGTTGCATAAGCAGCTTCACGTTGCAGGTTCAACTCTTTCTCAATGTTAGCTTTGTTTGTTGCTCTATCTGCACTGCTATTTGAGCCTTTACTATCTAAGCCATTAACTCTTTGTTGATAAGCAATACGTTGATAACTAATTAGCGCTTTTTCATAAGCTTGTGCTTCAAAACTCGCATCCGCATATAAGAATTCATCCGCCAATAATGACTGACTCACATTACTAATAAACACCTGAGAGCGAGGCAATTGTGCAAGTGATAAATAACGTTCTAGCCAACTTGCTGTTTCAGCAAAAGCGTCCACCCTTGGTTGACCTTTTTTGAGCGTTTGTGCGTTTGCATAAAGTCGCCTTGCGTGTTGGTAACTAAATGAAAGTAATTGCGGTAATAGTTCATCTTTTTCGGCATTACTGGCCTGTTTAAAAAACTTACTTGTTAAACCGAAGTCCATTATATAACGTTTTTTAAGGGCGATACTCTCTTGGTATTTACCTTGTTTTTTATAAAGTTCGAGTAATGCTAAAGAAAATCGAGCAGACCACAAAGTCGTTGCTGAGGCTGAATAAGACGTACCAACACTAAGCTTTTCTCTGGCGTTTATATAGGTTAAATAGGTTTTTTCTGCGTCTAGGTTTAGCGCTTTTTCAACTAAAAAGTTCGCCAAATTTTGAAATAGAATATGCTGATATAAATAAACCTGACTTGTTTTATTTGGTATTTCTTTACCAACTAACGCAAGTAATGAGGAGGACTGTTGCTGTTGGCTCAACGAAATCGTTAGAATACGTTGCGCATCAACCACTAAGTTATAATGCGGACTATTGAGTTTTTCAAAACTAAAGTCGGTAGGAGAATACTGTCTTTTACTTTCACTAACGACAGTTTCAAGCACCTGAATAAATTGACTATCTGCGTGAGTTAATTGATCTAATTTAAAATATGACCATCCTGACATATAAAGGCTATTTAAATAATATTTCTGACTGTTTTTATCACTTTTGTTTATGCTAATAACTTGTTGGTAGGCCGCTAATGCGGACGAATAATTAGCTAAATTATAATAAATTTCACCGCGCCTAAAATTCAACTCGGCAAAATATTCTGACTGAGGATATTGTGCTAATAGCGCCTCCATTACCTGCAAACTTTCATCGAGTTTACCTTGTAAGTCTAATGCTTTAGCTAGCTGATATTGAATGAGCTCATTATCAGTTCGGTTTGGATAACGAGTTAAAAGCTCTTGATACTTAACAACTAAGTTATCTACCGCCTTATCCATTTGCTCAGGCGTTACCTTATCAAAATCTATTTGTTCATAGCTTTGAGAGTCTAACTGCACTAATCGGTATTCAACATTCACACGTACTTCAGGATCAGGCGACATCACTAATATTGATTGATAAATAGCGGCAAGTTTTTCAGCGCGTTGTTGTTTTGACCATTGCGTTTCAGAGTGTTTATTTTCAGATAAGAGGACGTTAGATTGAGCATTAGCCAAATCTAATAAGGTTGAACGCTTAGGGGAATTTTGTGTCGCCTCTTCATTGTCTGTTAGCTGACAGCCTGATAAAAGCAGTAAAGTAAACAGCGTTGCTAACCTTCTCAAAGTATTGCTCCCTTAATTAGGGCTTGATCAGGAATAAGTTGTTGCTCAATTTTTTTATCTTGAATCGCCATTTGCTCTAATACTTCAGCCATCGATTTTTTCGTCTCAAGCAAGTACTCTTTTAAAAGCGCCTGTTTAATTGTAATAAACGATTGAACGTTTTTACGAATATTAATGCTAGTTTGCTTGCGCAGCTGCTTAATTGACGTCAGTGCTTTTAACAATTTATCACTTGATAATTGCTGACGCCTAGTGAACCCAGGTAAGTTACCGTTAGATTGCGCTAACACATTAAAATTGGTGAGATTTTCATTGGATTTTAACAGTAATTGGTCAAGAGTATTAAGTTGTTTTTGATGTGACCAGCTGCGTTCTGGGTATTGTTGTGCTAATTGCCATGCTAAAACACCCTTGACTCTTTTTAATCGAATTTGATAATCATCAGTGCTTTTATGCTTATTAAGAAAATCAAGACTCTTTTGGCTATTGCTAATACGCGTTAACAGTAATTGCTCTATTTCATTGGCAAACGCCTGTCCGTCATTCGCTTCTTTTGCAAGTAAAAGTGTTTGGTGTAAGTTATTTTTTCGTTCAGATAACACCTCGACCACTTGGGTATAATTTTTTTGCGCTTGAATTGATGCGATATTTTGCTTTCTTATTTGATTTAACGTTAGAGTTTGCGCTACCCAGTTATTTTTTTTCTGCAATACTTTTATATGTTCTGCTAATAAATCTAATTCAATTAAGTCGTGATACATGCCTTTAAGTTCAACACTTTGCAGAGCCTGTTGTAACCACTTATTTTGCTGAGGATTTGGTGGAGAGCTTGATGGAGAATACTGTTTGTTCGTTGATAATACCATTGAGGTATTTGTAGATTTATTGCTCTCTTTTTCACTTACGCTTGCTATATCACTATCTAATGAAAAAAGTAATAAATCGCCACTGGCGTTAAAGTTATGTTCGAACAGGGCTAATTCTTTTAATTTATTTTGAAAAAAATCGTCAGCTTTTTGATATAAAGCTAAACCTTCATCTAAACTATTTTGAGTAGTAATTTGCTCTGCCATTAACAAGCTTGATTGCCAAGCAAGATGTGAATATGAATAATTTTGTGTTAACAATTTTAGTAAACTTAACGCAACCGTATACTCTTTAATGCGTTGAGCTGAAAAAGCAAATAAAAATAAAGCCGATTCGGCATAAGGGCTATGCTCAGGAAATTCTTTTAATTCATTATATGCTGCTTGATATTTTTCTTGTTGAGCAAACATTTGAGCCAGTAACAAACGCGCGTAGTCATTTACCGCTTGATGCTGAAGCTGTGCTTGAGCATTAGTGGAGTGTCTTTCATTTTGTGGAGTGTCATTAAAAAGCGTTTGCCAAAAATTTGGCTCTTCATTTTTCCAGTGTTGGTTTTTAAGTGTCTTTAATAGCGGCTCTGCCAAAAGATATCCGTCAGACTCTCCTGATTCAATATGGCGTAATGCTTGATTCATTTGCACGTATGGCGACATTGTTTCTTCATTTTGTACAAGCGCATTACTCCCATTCTCACCACTAGCTTTGGCAAAAGGCAATAACTCAGGTTTTTCAGGCCAATAAGCAAGCTGACTAAGGCTATGATATTGCTCGTAATATATGTTAGGCACAGATTTAATTTGTTTTAAGGTCTGCTTAGCCTGTGCTTGTAAACCTTGTTCAATATATTGCTCTGAAAGTTGTAAAAGTGCGATTAACAATAACTGCTCTTGTGTTGCAATAAATGTTGCAGTAAATGCATGCTGTTTATCACCACTTTGATGCTTATTTATTGGCTGTGCATCAACTGTAAATGCTAATAGTGTTTCTCTGGCTTGTTGTTGTAAACCAACGGAAAGCTGTAAACCTGCAGAAAATAGTTGGCTTGTTGAACTAAGTGAGTTTTGTAAATTAAGTGATGAAAGCTCAGACAAACGTATTTTATTGACTTCCATTTGGCTCAACGCTTGAGCATTGTCTCCTTGAAAATAAAAGTACAATGCTTGGCGATAAAATTTATTTTCTATATTGGTTTTAATTTCAGCTGCTGAAGATGTCTCAGACAAGTTTTCTGAAGCAGAAGCAAAGACACTAAAAAGGTAAATAAATAAACAGAAAATAGCGAGCGAAGTTGTGCATACACCTTTCATTGTCTGCTTAAAATGGCACTGTTGACGTTCATCGCAATATGCTAACAACATAATGAACTATAAAACCCACTGTTCAACAGCAACATCTGCGCGATAATTCGAGGTACTGTCTTCAAGTTTCAATTCAATCATAACCGTTTCATCATCTTTTTCAAATTGATGAGTTATCGCGCGCTTAGTCGTACGTCCCTCACCATCTAAACCGGTAAATATAGCGGTCAGTTGATGCGTTCCTGTTTTAATATTACCTATATATAATCGTTGTATGCCGCCTTGCTCTAGTGCTTTACGTTGACGTTGTGTATATAAAACGCCAGCAACTTCTTTCTCATTAATTTTTAATTCAACGCTATCTAAAGTAAAAAATCGTCCGATATCAACAGATACAAAAACAGCCACTTGGGTACTGGCTGGAAACAATAAGTCTTCTTCTAAAATAAACAGTTCACGGTTTAACGCTAACACTTCACTTTTAATTTGTTCAAGTTCAGTAGCTAATGCTACATCTGACTGTGTATTATCAATATCGGCACCGTCCGCTTTATTTTCAGCATAAGTGAGCACGCTAAAGACTAAGGCAAAAAATAATATGCTCTTTATCAATGTTGAAAAAATATATGCCTTCATGGCCAAATCCTAATTACAGTTGTTATTGTTATGAAATTTACGTTTGTTAAAAGTACACACTAAAAAAAGCTCTAAAGACATTAGCAGAAAAGCCATAAAAAGGTTCAGCCCCTACGCCACCTTCTGCGGTGGGATCTCTAAAGTTGTCATAATCAAACGTAAGGTGATCCCACTGAACAGACACTTCTGAATCCCAATCGCCAATGGCGAATTGTTTAGGGAGCACATAAGTAACCCCCACCCCGAAAGTTATATCGTTATAAGCGCTGAGCTCTTTATCTCTGGCTAAGTAGTTTTGTGCATCTTGATAAGGAAATAAATCGCTATAAAAACTCGCCTGAGATTGTTGGTAATATCGCACTTTAAACTCAAGCTCCAAGGTATTCCCTAATGGATGGCGATAAGCAATTTCAACATCATTTGAGTCAATTTCCCAACTGTCGCTGAAGTGTCTCACTTGTAAAAATAGCGCTGCGCGGTACGGCAAGTAATAGCTTAGTGAGACTTTACTGGCAAAAGAGTTGCGGGTTTGTGGATAAACTTCACTTTGATAACCTACACCAGACGGTACTGAATTATCAATATAGCGCACTGTTCTGTATGGGTTATTTAAATACCCTTCATCAGCAACTGCTTCAAAGTTAATACCTAATACTAAATTTCTGGTTAGTATTTGATTAATACCTGCTTTAATTCGATATTGTTGGCTTTGCTCAGCAAAAAAATCATCGCCATTGCGACTAATTTCATTATCACTAAAGGCAACCCCTAAACTTAAATTGGTTAAATCACCAAAAGTGTCATGAGAGATATTAAAATTAAATGATTGAGCAAGAAAATCACTTTCATCACTTTGGCGAATACCTAATGAGATAACACTTTTATCGTGCAAATATTCAACACCTAACTGCCCTTCTAAGCGTTCTTCCGAATAAGGGCTTGCAGTACTTAATACATCAACAGAAGCCGAAGAAATAGTATCAACATAATAATAAGCACTGAAGGCGACAGACTCACTGGCTTTTTTACGAAGTAATATTGCTGGACCGTCAATTTTCATGCCGCCACCATCATAACTATGATAAAGCACATCAGCGCGATCGTCGTCTAGTACAGCGGCAAACGTTTGTGCAGTTAAAGATAAGCACACAAACAAAAGCACAGTATTTATATTAAAGTTTAAAGTGCTATAAATGTATTTCATGCTAGTTACAACCACAACCACCACCACCGCTATTATCTGCACCTCTGGCAGACTCTCTCGCTTCATAAACATGTGATACATGCATATTAGCAATAGGATGGCGATTAGTGCGCATAATAGGATCTGCTAGATTTTGTCGTTCATAAGGTTTTACCCAAGGCTCTACACCTAGTTGTGCGCAGCCTGTCAAAGATAAACTTAATAACAGTAAACAACATTGACTAAAAAGAGCGAATAAGCGTTTCATGAATTACTCTCTGATCAAGGCTTTTATTGCCTTAGCATATTTTTTTTCGTAACCGTCTTTAAAACCACGAAAAACATAACGAACTTTACCATCGCGATCAATAATAACGGTAGTTGGCATCGCCTCTACTTGGTAGTTAGCTGAAATGGTATTAGATTCATCAAAAAATATTGGAAACGTTAGGTCTAAGTCGGCTAAAAAATCTCGCCCTGCTTGGTTTTCTTGCTCAACATTTACGCCCCAAACAGCAGCACCTAATGGAGAGTATTTCTCATGTATGGTCTGTAAGTAAGGCATTTCTTTTCGACACGGTCCACACCAAGATGCCCAAAAATTGATAACAATAATTTGGCCTCTTTGCTCTGTTAAATTCAAATTATTACCTTGTAAATCTTTCAAAGTAAAATCTGGTGCCGTATCTCCAATACTTAATGCATTGGCATTAAAGGTAGAAAACAGCGAACTTACAACTAACAAGCTCAACAGTAGTGGTAAAAATGCAGCGTTAATACGTGTTTTTACTTTGTTCATGTTACTCACATTAATTATATTGGTGATATTAGTTATATGCGTTTTACTCATTTATCAATTCCTTTATTCATCATTACTCGATTAAGTCACACTTTTAAAAGTAAAATGAAATACCCGTGGTAAAATTCAAATTATGGGTTGTTTTTGTTTCACCGGTAATCGAAGTGTCAAATATATAATCACTCATACCAATATCCCATGCGAGATAGTCATTAATAAATACCCGATAATTAGCGCCAATATTAACGGTAAAATTATCATCGCCAGCAAATTCCGTACTACCTGCGCCAAGTTCTACTGAAAACAAACTATTAAAGGCTAAATCTCGGCCTAAAAACACTTCGCCTGGCATCAAGTTATAACCAATATTCAAACCATAAGAATTAAATTTTCTTTGTTCGTCGGTCAGTAATGGCGCGGCATTTACCAGTTTTTCAAAGCTTGTTTCTCCGCCCTTTGCATAAGCGTAAATGGCTTTTACATAAAAAAACTCAGTAATGTGATAAGCAAAATGGGCACGAACTAAACCACTACTTTCAAAGTCTTCAATTGAGATAACGCCCGCTTGTACACCAAACTCAAAATTCTCATTATCGAGTACATCGTCAAGTACGGTACGTCTTTCAACATCCGCTTTAATAACAAGTTCATTCTTGCTATTAGAATTTTCTGCCGCCCAAGTATTGATTGAACAAATACTCAATAACAAAACACCACTTAATAGCCTGAACGCTAAAAGAATACGCTGAAACCTACTTTCCATACTTTAATCTCTTCATTGTCATCTCTGTCTGTTAACGCCAGTGAATATTTATACTCAGCCCTTACTAAAAAATTACGCGCCAAATGATATTTAAAACCAATAGCAGCACTCATTAAAGTGCTCTGTCTATTTTTAGCGTCTGCTAATACACTATGAGGGGTCGTTTTTATCAATCCCCCTCCAATACCAACATACGGTATAATGAGTAATTCGGGTAAAGGTTGAGCCACCAACATTGCTTCATATAAGGTACTGTCTGAAATATCTCCCAATGCTTTACCTATACTTATTTGGGTATTAAAAACTTCAGATAAGTTATAAGCTAACGATACATCGTAATAATTAGCCCCAGAAAGATCGCCATGCATCACACCTGCTTCATAGTTTCTTGAGGCAAAATCATTCGTTGTGACCTCACTTTGCGCTATGTTATTACCTGCTTGGCTTAAACCAAATAAAGACTGCTCAGGCAACCAGCCTTCATTACCTCTTTTATCTTTCACTTTAAGCCATGACGTTCTTTTAATAACAACGCTGACTGACTCGCCTTTTTCAACAATATGTAAAACTGGATAACCAATGCCGGGCCCCGAAAAAAGTTCAACATAAGGGACTTCTATTCTTAAAGAAACAGCTTTTAATGAGGCAGTTTCGTCATCTGCAGCAATAACAGAGAAGTTAAAAATAAGACCACAGAACACCATCAATGCATACAGTAAAGTGGTGAGTGCATTGCATTGATAACAACCTTTATTTTTTGATAAAATTTTTGTCTTCAACTTATTTAGTCAACTTTTTAGTTTTCAATTTAGTCAGTTATCTTCAACTAATCTTGTTCATAAAATGGCGTATTATAATATTGTGCGCCAATATCTAGCCACTCGCTGAGTAACTTTAATTCGTCATTAGTCAGCATATTTTGGTGGTTTACGCTGCCATTATTCACTTGATAAAACAAATCAAAAAATCGCGCACTAGCACGAGCACCATTAGTCGATAAAATATTTCTGACATTCACTGTCGTTAATACTGCAATAGGCAAACCTTCAGCATCTAGAATTAATTCACCTTCGCTATCTACTTCATAAACAACATTGCCATTTTCATCGGTGACTTCGATTAACTTATTCACTAAAATACCGTTAATAATTTCTTGTTCCACATCATTAAAAAACAATTCTCTATAACTAGTGAAGTGAGCCGCTTGATCTGCTGAAGTACTTGGGGATAAACTTAATTGCCCCGCAGGTACTTGTGCAAGCCCGTCAATATCGAGTGGTTGATGACAATTAACGCAAGTATTGTCTTGTAATAACGCCTCGGTTTCAACGTCAAATACTTGCCTTGTTAATTCCCATAATGGTTGAATATGTTCTTGGTAGTTAATTTGAATTCGGCAATACGCGTTCCAATTATTAAAACATTCGCTACCATTAGGTGCTTTACTATTAAGCGCTGCATAGCTGAAATTAACATCTGGGTTAACTTGAGATACCTCAGAGTTCGTCCAAATATCTTTATAATTAATATCCGCACTCAGTTGCGGTAAACCATTCACCATTTCATCTGCTTGCGCCATGGTTTGCCCTTGTTCAGGGATAATCAGCGCACTTGTATTAGGATAAGGTGATCCGCCTATGGTAGCGCCTGAATTAATACTAAGCGCTTGTGCCGCTAGTCTGCCATGAGGCAGTTCGCTATTTGAAGTATGACAACCTGTACATTCAAGGGTTTCACCTGCTTGTAAGGTTATCCATTGACGATGTCGACCACCAATTCTTTGTCCCTTTTCATCTAAGACACTGAGTGCAAATGGCACATTGGCTGGCACTTTAACTTTCACTGAACCGTCTGGTTGAATAGGCGTATAACCAAGAATTTCACGCATTAATTGATTATTACTGCGACCAAAATCAGTATTGGGAACTTGTCTTACTGAACGTGGCGGCATTGGTACGCCACGTATTATACGAAGAAATCGTGCAGGTAATGCATTAGCAGGTGTTATTAGCGGATCTCTTAATTGCTCGATTCCTTGTGCGTTACCGTTGTTAATTGAACTGTCAACCCCATCAAAATCATAAACACTGCGAATATGTATCGCGGCAGATTGCTGATTAACAAGTTCTGCATCTAATGCATTACCCACCGTTTTATCGGCAACAAACTCACTCGGTACTAACGCAGGCTGCATTACAATAGCTTCGGTCAGCATTTTTCCTTGCAAAGTTTTAGCAACAAGCTGCTGCGTATTACTTTGTTTATTTAACAACCATAATTCAAATAACGGAGGTGCAGCCACCAAATCCTCATTAGAAAACTCCTCATCCGTTAATTGACCACAAGCTCTGATCAAATCATCAATCACTACGCGGCATAAGTCCCAACTAATTAAATAACGTTCGCTGGTGTCAGGTAAAGGAAATACATGACTTAATCGCCCAGATAATGAGAGTTTGTCAGAAAAATTAAAGTCAAATTCAGTATCAGCAAATAAACTAGACATTGCAGTAGCACTTGTTTCGCCTTCAATTATAGACTGGTTCTCATCAATAAAGTCGTCAATATTAATAATCACAGGGCTTTTTTGATATGAAGGTGTTTGTGATGAGGAGAGCAGTAATAAAATATCGCCATTTGGTAATTGTTGCGGTTTAATTAACTCAATATTTTCTGTTTCATCGTTTATCGTCGTTTGATGAGAATGCCAGCCATAAACAAGTTCATTATCGGTGCCATCTGGATTCATACGGTATAAGTTAATTTGTTGATTACCGCCCATCGCATCCCAGCGACTATATAAAATACGACCATCTTGAAGAACTAAAGGGTAAAAATCATGGCTTAAATTAAAGGTTAGCTGTTTAATATTACTACCGTCGGCGTTCATTATATGAAGATTAAATACGCTGTCTTGGTTTCTTTCATTTACGGTTGAATACTGAGGTTTACCTTCATCAAGTAATATAGCTCTGGAAAGGCGTTGTCTTGTAGAAGCAAAAATAATACGACCATCAGGTAGAAAAGACGCCATAAGATCATCACCTTGCTCGGCAATAAGATCACTGGTAATAATGCGGTTAAATTGTTGACTTGCTAATTGATAATGCCAAATATTCCACTTAGGCTGTTCATCATCGTTGGCATTTTCAATTTCGGGGGCGCGAATAGACACTAAAAATTGTTGGCCGTCATCAGAGACTTTTAAATCTCGAATATCAATTTTTTCATCATCAGAAAAATATAATGACGTTAAATTAGTTTGAGGAGAATCGGCGAATGCGTTTTTTTTGACAATCAGTGACGCACCTGGATTAAAAATAATCGGTTCGTAAGCTGAAAACTCTACAGGAGTTACCTCATCGTCAATCCCTGTGTTAATTTCCCTTTCTATGTAGACAACTGGGAATTCAACTAATACAGGATCAACTTTCTCAACACTTTGTAATGACTCTGTTTTACATCCGGTTAACAGAAGTATAACAAGAGCAAACCCGCTACAACATAACTTCGGATCCATGCCACCATTTCCTCGACGTTTATTGATTACAACAAAAGCAAGTTCGCTTAACTGTATAATTATTGAACAAGTACAATATTTTAGTGATTGACATTATTATCGTCGAGTCGCAGAATTGCAAGACTTAAAAGTAAGCGCTTAATTTTTAATTGTATAATTTTTTAATTATTACTCCATTAAAACAAAACAGCTAAAAAACAGCAGTAATTTGATTTAATTAACTTATTTTTACAAATTCAAACTAACCATCTTCAAGGAGATTGTATGAGGATGTTTTCAGCGATGTGTCAAATAATAACATTATGGGGCAATACCCTCAGGTTCTTTCTGCCAATTAAACATATAAGAGCTGCGCTACTTTTTCCTTTATTTTTCGTTATTTCATTTTCCAGTTATGGCTCAACACTTGAACAAGCGAAGCAGTTACACGATCGTATTGCGGGTGTACCAGCATCAAGCACTATGTTAACAGAAATGAAAACACTACTCGATAATGGGCAAGCCATTGAAGCAGCTTATAAAGCCATGGAATCTCCTGCTTTTTACTCTACAACATTAAAGATATTTGCAACGCCTTGGACAAATAAAGAGCAAGACATATTCTTTGAATTAAACGATTACAGCGCAACTGTTATTGGCATGGTACGAGACGACATCGATTTTAGACAGTTGCTGCAAGCAAACATTACTTATTTAGGCAGTGACGATTTAGGACTACCAGCTTATAGCAACAATAATAATGCGCATTATTTAGCGCTAGAATCACAATTTATTAATTTAGCAGACCATTTAGTTTCGCAAAGCCAGTCGAGTTTAAATGGACTCCCAGCTACTGCCACCGCAGGCGTTTTAACCAGTAGAGCCGCGGCAAAAGCTTTTTTCTATTTAGGCACCAACAGAGCCATGTTGCGATTTACCTTAATGAATCATTTATGTACAGATTTAGAGCCTTTAAAAGATACCACGCTATCGCCTGATAGAATAAGGCAAGATGTAAGTCGAAGTCCTGGTGGTGATAGTCGATTATTTATCAATAACTGTTTGGGCTGTCATACCGGCATGGACCCACTTGCTCAAGCCTTTGCTTATTATGATTATGACTTTGATCAAGATAATGATCCCTCAGGAGAGTCTGGTGCGATCGGCTACAATCAACAAGGCATAATAGATTCTGTAACAGGTACGCGCGTTCAAGCTAAATATCACAATAACTCAACCACATTCCCCTACGGTTTTGTTACTCCTGACGATCAATGGCAAAATTATTGGCGTGAAGGCGCTAACCAAAGATTAGGATGGGATCCTTCCATTAGTGGTAAAGGCGCAGGAGCAAAATCTTTAGGGCAAGAGCTCGCTAACAGCCAAGCATTTGCGCAATGCCAAGTGAAAAAAGTATTTAATACCGTTTGCCTTCGTGATGCTGAAACAGCCGAAGATTTAACGCAAATTGCCAATTCCACAGAATCTTTTAAACAACATTCTTATCAACTCAAGCGTGTATTTGCTGAAGTTGGTAACTATTGTATGAGCGAATAATGATGATTTTATTTAATCGCTTTATCGATAACACTATCAGTAAAATATTGGCGACCAACTTTTCAACACCACAGGTTAATCTTGCATTCTTCTTGTTAGTGCTTTTGTTAGTGCTTGCAGGTTGTGGAGGCGCTGAAGTAGAGTCAAAACCGCCAAGCCAACAAGATAATCAATCAACCACTTATACTGGCCCAGCTCCTTTAACCCAAGATATTCAAAAATATAAAACAGCGCTTTGGGATAATATTTCAACCAGTGACAAATGCGGAACTTGTCATACTGAAGGCGAGCAATCGCCCTATTTCGCCAGTAGAAATGATGTGAATGACGCTTATGCTGCCACCAACCCTTTAGTCAATTTAGCTAATCCTGAGCAATCGCGCCTTGTAGAAAAAGTTGCTAACGGCCATAACTGTTGGCTAGACAGTGACTCTGCTTGTGGAGAAACTATGCAGCAGTGGATAAAACTCTGGTCAGACGAAAGAGTCAGCACTGCCAATACGATAGATTTATCACCACCGGTTATAAGAACGCCCGGCAGCAGTAAGAATTTTCCCGACGATGTAAACGCTTATTCCACTCATGTTTACCCATTGGTAACGACTTATTGTGCCGCTTGTCATAATGAAACATCTACCTTTGCGCAATCCCCTTTTTTTGCAAGCGCTGATATCGATAAAGCCTATCAAGCAGCCAAACAGGTTATTAACCTCGATGATCCTGAAAAATCTCGACTTGTGGTGCGGTTAGGCAGTGAATTTCATAATTGTTGGAGCAACTGTCAAGACAACAGTAATGAAATGCAAACAGCAATCACCGCCCTGAGTGAAGAGATCCCCCTTGATGAAATTTCTCCTCAAATGGTGGTGTCAAAATCATTATTACTCACCGACGGCATTGTTGCTTCTAGCGGCGGTCGTTACGAAACTGATGTTATTGCGCTGTATCAATTTAAAACAGGTGAAGGCAATATCGCCTATGATACTTCGGGCATCTCCCCTGCCGCTAATTTAAGCTTAACCGGAGATATAGACTGGTTAGGCAGTTGGGGACTCTCTTTTACTAACGGTAAAGCGCAAGCAAGTACCGCGAACAGTAAAAAACTTCATGATTTGATCACCTCTACTGGCGAATTTTCTATCGAAGCTTGGCTTACTCCTAATAATGTAGTGCAAGAAGGCCCTGCAAGAATTATTACCTATTCAGCCGGAGATACAGAGCGCAACTTTACCTTAGGGCAAACTCAGTACAATTATAACTTTTTATTGCGCAATGAAAGCAGTAGCATTAATGGTGAACCTGCGTTATCTACGCCTGATGCTGAAGAAGTGCTACAAGCAACGCTTCAACATGTGGTACTCACTTACGATCCAACCAATGGGCGACAACTTTATGTTAATTCAAAGCTTATTGAGGTCAATGATGATGAAATATCGCCACTTGCTTCATGGGACGACAGTTTTGCGTTAATTTTGGGGAAAGAAGCCTCAAACAATCATACTTGGCAAGGAAACATTCAATTACTCGCCGTTTATAATCGAGCGTTAGCGCAAAACCACATTGTGCAAAATTTTGAGGTAGGTGTGGGTGAAAAATTCTTTTTATTGTTTTCAATCGGCGAACTTATCGATTTGGCTAACACTTATGTTTTATTTGAAGTAAGCCAATTCGACAATTACAGTTATTTATTCACCAACCCAAATGTGGTTAATTTAGACGGATTAACACCTTCTGCAAACGTCTCAATAAAAGGCTTACGCATAGGGTTAAATGGTAAAGAAAGCATTCAAGGGCAAGCATATAGCCACTTAGAACAATCAATCGCGAGTGGCCAAAATTTAACAGAAATGTTACCGCTCTCTCCTTTAGGCACCATTATTGGATTAGAAAAAGGCGCTAATTTAGATGAGTTTTTCTTATCATTTGAGCAATTAGGCCAACATCTCAATGCAAGAATCTCTGGCGATATTATTATCACCGATGAAGTGCCTGCAAGTACGCAAAGCGCCAAAATTGGCTTACGAAATTTTTCAGAAATTAACGCCAGCATGAGCGTATTAACAAGAGTGCCGCAAGCGTCAGTAAAAGTGGCGCAAACCTATCAATTAGTTCAAAGGCAATTGCCAAGTAATGAAGATATTGAAACCTTTATTTCAGCACAACAAATGGGCATTACCCAACTTGCCATAGCCTATTGCGATAGCGCCCTTGAAAACAGCGAATTACGTACTGAATGGTTTCCTAATGTTGATTTTACTCAGCAACCTAACGTTGCACTAAACACTGAAGGCAGAAGCCAATTACTTAATCCCCTGTTAGCACAATTAATGCCGTTAAATTTAACTAACCAACCTAACAAAACAGTGGTTTATAACGAACTCGACAACTTAATCACTCGGTTATCGGCTTGCGGCGATACTTGTGGAGTTGAACGCACAGCCACCATTGCAAAAGCAAGTTGTGCGTCGGTATTAGCCAGTGCAGTGATGTTAATTCAATAAGCTTAGGAGAATAATATGAGAAAAAACAAACATTTTGATCTAAACAGCCCTTTGCTTTTTGGCGATCATCCTAAATTAATGACCCGTCGAGATTTTATCGCCTCAGGGCTTAAAACAGGCGGACATGCAGTGGCTGGCTTGTCATTACTGAATATGTTTGCAAATCCGAATAAAGCCCATGCCACGCTTTCTCCAGACTTAGAAGCTCTGCGAGACTCTTGCGGTATTAGCGTACAAGGCGCAGGTAAAATTCCATTTATCAGTTTTGATTTAGCCGGTGGCGCTAATATTTCTGGTTCAAATGTATTGGTGGGCGGCGCAGGTGGACAACTAGATTTTTTATCGACTGCAGGTTATAACAAACTTGGTTTACCTGGCGATATGACCCCTTCTATTGCCAATCCCGTTAGCGGACTGTCCGACTTTATTAATACAGATATTGGTTTGGCTTTTCATTCTGATTCTGCTTTTTTACGCGGTATTTTAGAAAAAGTATCACCTGAAACTGCGAGTAAAATAAATGGTGCGGTAATACCTAATCGCTCTGACAATGACACCAGTAATAATCCACACAATCCTATGTATGCGATTGCTGCAGCAGGTGCTGACGGCTCTTTAATGCCCCTTATAGGTTCGAGAAATACCCACTCTGGCGGTAACTCAATGGCGCCAACAAGTTTTATTGATTTAAGTAAACGTCCCACCAAAATAGATAGAGCTACCGATGTAACAGGTTTAGTGGATGTTGGCGATTTATTTAACTTACTATCGCAAAGTGATGCGGTTGCGGTAATGGAGAGTATTCAACGGGTAAGCGCTCAAAAAATGGCGACCGTAAATACCCAAGTAACTCGCGACGATGTCATTAAAGATCTAATCAATTGTGGTTATGTTAAAAGTGCTGATATCGCTGACAGATTTGGCGATCCTTCTACGCTTAATCCGGTATTAGATCCTGACATTGTTGGCCCTGGTGGCATTTTTACCTTAAATGAATTTGACGGTGAAAGAGAATTCCAAAAAACCGCTTCGATTATGAAGCTTGTCGTTAACGGATTCTCAGGTGCAGGTACTGTTACTATGGGCGGTTTCGACTATCATACTGGCGATCGCGGTACAGGAGAATTAAGAGATTTACGTGCTGGGCGCTGTATGGGCGCTTGTCTTGAATATGCCGCTCGAAAAAATATGCCGCTAATGATGTACGTTTTTAGTGATGGCTCTGTGGCTAGTAATGGCCGAATTGATGACTCTGCTGAAGGTCGAGGAAAAGGCGAATGGACAGGGGATAATTCATCCACTGGCGCTTCATTTTTCTTAGTGTTTAATCCTACAGGAAAACCTCAACTAATGGGTAGCAATGACGACCAAATGGCTATGAACCAACAAATAGGCTTTATGCGCCCTGATGCCTCGGTAGAAACAGCGTCGGCGCCATCAGCTAATAACGTTAACTTATTAGTAGAAACGGTATTACTTAACTATATGGCACTACATGGTGAGCAAAACCAGTTTACTAACATAGTGCCCGGACAAGGTTTAGGTAATTCAGTAATGTTAGACTCATTAACGGCTTTTCAACCGATTGTATAGCTGATTGATTAACTGATTAGTTTACTGATGAGTTTAACCGCTATTTGAAGCTAATAGACTGGCGATACTGAAAATTAGTTCTGTTGTAAACCACTAGAGAAGTGCATGGTTTGTTGGCTATCAATAATCACTGCCTCATAGTCAGGCAGTTGATTAATGAATGTCATGCCTGATGATAACCCCATAACAAAAATGGTTGTGGATAATGCGTCAACAACCGTTGCATCTTTACCAATAATGGAAACACTCACAACTTTACGTGCTGAATCTCCTGTTTTAGGGTTAATAATATGATGATAACGCACACCATCTTCCATAAAATATCGCTCATAATCTCCAGACGTTGATATCGCTTCATTAATTAACGGTAGGTGAACCGCAGATTTATGCTCTGCTCTTGGGTGTTTAATTCCTACTAGCCAAGGTCTTCCTAGGCGATCACCAATCAAACCTGTATCACCACCAGCACTTACTAAAGCGTGTTCAACACCTGCATTAGCTAAAATATTAAGGCATTGTTTAACGGCATAACCTTTGGCAATACCGCCCAAATCAATTTTAATATCACTATGATTAAAACTTACGGTATTATTGGCTTTATCTAAAATTACCCCAGAATAGTCAATAGCCGTTAATGATTGTGCAATATGTTTTTGATCGGGTCTTTTATTCGCTCGATAATCGTATTGATAACCAACAGAGGCGTAGGTAATATCGAAAGCCCCTTCACTTAACACTGAAATTTTATGAGCGGTGGATAACAACTCAAAAAGCTCGGGAGATATTTTCACGGGAGTTTTACTGGCTTGATTATTAATAGCACTTAATAAACTTTGCGGTTTATAGGGGCTCATCTCTTTATCAATACGGTGCATTTCATCTTTAACTGCTTGAATTAGCCGTTGAGCTTTGGCGTTTTGATGTGCTCTATCTCTATCGTTCTCTTTTTTGCTTTCGCTTTGAGTACTTAACCAGAACTCAACATTTGCTTGAGTACCCATGACCTTATAACTTTCTTGATACCACTGAGAAAAGGCTGATGTTGAAAAAAGTAAAAGCGATAAAAGAGCACTGATTATTTTAAGATTAATTTTCATTTAACTCACAAAGCTAAAGCAACTAGCTACAACAACTTACAACGACCGACACAAACTAACTTATCCACTGATTAATTTGTGACTTCTTCGCTATTAATAATAAAGCAACCGCCCAAGTAGCAACCATAATAGGCATAACTAAACCCCCTAGACCATACACATCAAATGAAGGAATAATAAAAAAAGCGTGGAACATTTGAATACCTAAGCCTACTAATGAAACAGTAAACAATAACACCGCCATTGATTTTTTCATTAGCAACGCCACACAACCTAAACTGCCACCGAATACGGCACAAGCAAAAGCAATAGTTGCCCATAAAGGGGTGTTTGCATATAAATTTTGTTCCGCTGGAGGCATTAACGCTATCGTTTCTGCTGACATGGTTGTTCGAGCAACAAAAGCCATCACCCCTAATAAATTCCAAATGAGTGAAACAATAGCAAACGTTTTAAACCATGACGGTAACTTAGATTGTTCAGACATAAACACCTCTTTTTTCTTATTAGTTAAATTATTTTTAATAATCTAACTATTTATATGCGTGTTAATCAGTTATAGCGCTTATTTCTTTTTTCCCCAAATTTGTTCAGGCTTTAATTTTAATACTTTACGTTCCGACTTAGGTTTTTCTTCAATGGTTCGATTAGGGTTAACATAAATTTTGCTGGCATTAGGTTTAGCTGAACCGTAGGTTTTTTTAGGGCTGTCTTTTTGTTCGTAATCGGCTGAGTCTTTAGGTGGAGCTGTTTTTGCTCTGCGTTTTACATGATATAGATGATCTAAACCTTGTAAAAAATTCCGTAAAAACTGATCTTTACATTCACGATAATGTTGATGATTAGGTTTACGTGAAAAAGCACTTAACTCAGGTTTACTCACGGTTAAATTTTCTTTAGCAAATAACTCAATAATATCTTCAGACTTTAAGTTAAAGGCAATTTTTAACTTAGTTAGAATAATATTATTGTTTAGGCGCGTTTCAGGAGGATGCTGTGGACCTGGTTTTTTGCCGCGTTTTTCATTAATTAAACCATTTAAAAACACCGCTAACTGTTTATCAAAACATTTCACATAATCAGCATCGTCATCTTTTTTTAACCAGTTACTTACCTGCTCTCTGGTTACTTCAAGTTCAGCTGAAGCAAAAATAGCGATCATTTTTTGATCGTTATAATTAAAGATGTAGCGTATACGGCGTAAAATGTCGTTGTTAGTCAAAGGGATGTCCTAATGTGTAAATAAAAGTAATTTGAAGCTTGTGGTATTTTAACAGAGATTTACCTGAGTTATCGCTAGTATTCGCATCTATGAATAAATTAGATACAAAAAAACCAAAGCTTTCACTACTTTGGTTTTGTTTTTTTATTAATACCTGTCGTACTAATGTTTATATTGTCTAATTTATAAAAACTTTAAGCCTTGCTTTAATAAGCCTGCCGCTTCACCGTAACCGTTATTTTCTAAATAGCCGGTTACCGTATTCATCATTGCTGGAATTTGATCTTTTGATATGCCTAACTTATCAAATGCTGAGTTTAAATAATCGAGACCTGCCGCAGCTTTTCCTGAATCGCCTGCTTTGCCTAACATAGACGTTAATGAAGAGCTTGAAACGCTAGGAGCTTTCGAGATATAGCTCCCCATATCTGGAACGGCTTTACTGATAATATCAAAATTGTCTTGGCTTAAATTATCTTTTGCTACTTTAAACAAAGAGCCTAGGCCAGCGCTTACCGTACTTTCAGACATGCCTAATTGCTCGGCAGCAAAACTTGTCAGCGCATTGCTTTGCATATCTTTGCTTGCATTGGCTTCGCTTTTTGTTGTTAAACTATTTAAAGACTTCGTAAAATCGTTCGCGTAAACAGGCGTAGTGCTAGCCACTAGAACTGACGCGGCTACGATTGAAGGCACTAGAATTGAAGGCGTAAATAAAAAAGATAATTTCATTTGGGTATTTTCCTTAATTAAAAATTGAAGTATGCAAAGTAATGCTGAGTTAGTAAGAGTTTACAATGTTCCCTCACCAGTGTAACTACTAATTTTATGCTGCACCTAGCTAAACTTAAACCTAAACTAAACCAAATCTAAAACTAAAACTAGTTTGATCTTAATCTGAGCTTATTTTTGTAACAGCATCTAGCCAACCTGCGTATAATTTTTCACGAGTATTTTCGTTCATTTCCACCCTAAATTGGCTCTGTTGTTGCCATAACGCTGAAATTTGATCTAAATCTTTAAAAACACCGCATTGCAGGCCCGCAAGATAAGCTGCACCTAAGGCGGTTGTTTCTGTATTTTTAGGGCGTTCAACAGGCATAGCTAGCATATCGCTTAAAAACTGCATCAGCCAATCATTACTCACCATACCGCCATCAACGCGTAAACTTGTTGGCGCGATACCATCTTTTTCCATTGCTTCAATTAAATCTCGACTTTGATAACAAACCGCCTGCAAACCAGCCGTTACTATTTCTTTAATACCTGTGTCGCGATTTAAACCAATAATCGCACCTCTGGCGTTAGGATCCCAATATGGCGCGCCTAATCCAGTAAATGCAGGCACTAAATACACAGAATTATCGCTGCCTGTACTTAAGGCAATGTGCTCTGATTCACTGGCTTGGTTGATCATCTTCAAGCCATCGCGTAACCATTGAATGGTCGCTCCCGCCATAAAAATACTTCCCTCCAAAGCATAGGTGGTTTTACCTTTTAACCGATAAGCAATAGTAGTTAACAAGCGATTATTCGACTTTAACGCCTTATCCCCTGTATTCATGATCATAAAACAACCGGTGCCGTAAGTGCTTTTAATCATGCCTGTGGTAAAACACGCTTGTCCAATTAACGCCGCTTGTTGATCGCCCGCTATTGCGCCGATAGCAATTTCGCCGCCGAATAACGAATGCGTTGTTTTTCCAAAGTCATCAGCGCTGTTTTTAACCTCTGGTAACATTGCTTTAGGAATATCAAACAAGGTTAACAGTTCATCATCCCATTCGTTGGAATGTATGTTAAACAATAAGGTTCTACTGGCGTTGGTGGCATCTGTTGCGTGTTGCCTTTTATTGGTGAGTCGCCACAGCAAATACGTATCAACCGTGCCAAAAAGTAGCTCTCCTGCCTCTGCCTTGGCTCTTGCGCCTGCGACATTATTTAACAACCAACCCAGTTTTGTTGCCGAAAAATAAGGGTCTAACAATAAACCTGTTTTACTGGAGATAAGCTCAACAACCGATGGCTTTTCAGATAGTTGCTGACAAAACTCAGTAGTACGTCTGTCTTGCCAAACAATGGCATTGTAAATACATTCGCCCGTCTTTTTATCCCATACTAAAGTGGTTTCACGTTGATTAGTAATACCGATGGAGAGAATATCACCCACCGACAAATTAACCTTCTGCTTGGCGGTATTTATTGCCTGTTGGCAAGTTTCGAGCACAGATTGCCATATAACGTTAGGATCATGCTCAACCCAAGCATCTTCAAGAAATATTTGCTCAAACTCTTGCTGTGCACAAGCGATAACATTACCGCTCAAATCAAAAATAACCGCACGGCTACTGGTAGTGCCTTGATCAATAGATAAAAGATAAGCGGGCATAAATAAAAAAACCTTTGATAAAGCTGACAAAATTAAGGTTATCTTGTCATATTCATCAAAGGCTTAATAGAATATTTACCGCTTTATTTTAAAACGGGTTTTTTAGCGTATAGGCTAAATCATGCTTTTGCTAAAGGCGCTTTGTAAAGTTGGCGGGCTACCCAATAATCCACGCTAACATAACGACCAGCCCCCATAAATAATAAAGCGAGTAGCATAATAAAATATGTCACCGAAAACTCAATACCGTTATTAAGCATAACCACACTACCGCTAGAGGTAATGTAATCGTAATTGGTATACTCTTGCAGCACATCTTTTACAATCACCAATTTATTCGATGCTTCAACCACGCGTTCATTCGCAAACGGCGCGCTCGGATCGGTTATCGCCTGCC
Organism: Colwellia sp. SU-HH01217; assembly: GCF_057543495.1. NCBI lineage: Bacteria > Pseudomonadati > Pseudomonadota > Gammaproteobacteria > Alteromonadales > Colwelliaceae > Colwellia > Colwellia sp. SU-HH01217. The sequence continues at coordinate 248,820 of NZ_BAAJLX010000005.1, forward strand.
AACCGTTATCCCAATGCACCGCACCTGCGGCAACAACCATAGTGATCATCAAAGGAATAGAAAACCATCGAACAGCAACGCCAAAAAATAACGCGATGGCACCAAAAAACTCAGTCGCTGTTGCCAGTATCGCCATTAGAAAAGGAAATGGTAAACCCAACCCCCAATCTGCATTACCGAACCACTCAACAATACCGTCAAAGCCTTCTATCTTTTTAGTGCCTGCCATCCAAAAGACTGGCACTAAATACATTCTTAGCATTAAAGGCGCTAAAAAATCGAAATGTTGGCTTTTATTGAGCAATGCATGTAATTTTATTAATAATGATTTCAATGTGTATATCCTGTGCTGTTTAACAAAAATTTTATTTATTATTTATTTAAGAGACTCGTATAAGTGACTATAAACAGTAGACCTTAGCATTTGGGTATTTATTTCATTTGATGTTTTAAGAGGTGAAATACGCGCTTAAATAACGTGTTCGATCTTGATTTTTTTTAAATTGATAGAGAACCTTGAGAGCTATTAACCAACGCATCTTAACTTCCACTGCAATTGTAATACGACTTTGAGCATTTTATTTTATGCAGAAATAGTTTCGAGCTTTCTACCTAACAGGTTTAACAAGGTAGCTGTAAGTGTAATTATCTGAGTTTCAAGCATTTTACGTTGTTGTTCAGCTTTTTCTGAATTATCGTTACTTAATGAGCGAACTTCTTGTTGAATATCTTTAATTTGTTGTTGAGTTTTCTCGATCATTTCATCAAGGAATTCTTCTTTAGAATCGTTTTTATTACTATCAACATCTTTAGTAGCATTCTGCTTAAATTGTTCAGTTAGCATATCGCCAATAGCACTTTGTTCTTTAGCTAATTTCTCGCGAGCTTCACTAGAAATGCTGATTTGCAAATTTTCTGAGGTATGTGACTGAACATGATGAGGCGCATTAGTTTTTTCAGTAGATGTAGCAGAATACTCTGCCCTATAATTTACAGGAGTATCTAAGTGAATTCTAAAAGCGTTTATACCCGTCATAAGATTTTTTGTTAATTAACTTAATAAGAGTATCGGCAGTATATGGTTAACCTTTAGTCAATCATATATAAAAGTATAAAAGGGGTCAGAGCCGTTTTAAATTAATTGGTCATCAAGACCCAAACATGAATAGCGACTTTATACTTTTTGCTGTATTGCTTTAACCAAGCTACATAAGCTTTCATGTCATCTTCACAGGCAAAAATAGCTTGGCGATTATTACCCCGTTGAATAACATGTTCCGCCACACCCGATAATGAAACTCTTGGCTTTCTTGGCATAATTAAAACCTACTGAAGATACAATTTACCTCAGTATAGGTTAATTAAAACGGCTCTGCCCCCTTTTATTACAGGCAAAAATAGCTTGGCCATTATTACCCCGTTGGATAACATGTTCCGCCACACCCGCTAATGAAACTCTTGGCTTTCTTGGCATAATTAAAACCTACTGAAGATACAATTTACCTCAGTATTGGTTACTTAAAACGGCTGTGACCCCTTTTATTCTGCTGCCTTTTATTCTGACCCCTTTTATTCTTCGAAAGTTCAGTATTCTTCGCAGTATTCTTCGAAAGGTCAGGATGGTTCACCAAAAACTGAATGAGGTTAGGTTTAGTAAGTTATAAACAGTTGTTAATGAAGTTGAAACTTTAGTCGGTATAAGCCGTAAGTGATTATTTGTTCACAGTAAAAATCTTTTCATTGAAATACGATAAAATCAAAAGCATTAGAGTGTTGCACTCTAATGCTAGACTATCTCAAAAAAAGAATACTTAAAGTAAAGCATTATAATTCATTTTCTCTAGCTCCTCAATGAAAGGAGATAAAAGAGAAGCATCTTTGTTATTTAAAAACTTTAGCGTATCTATTCGCTCATCTATAGCCTTATTCGTCATACTAGTTGCGTTTTTAATATCATTAGAATCCAATGCTTCTTTTATTGCTAAAAAAGTTACTACATTTTTTAAATTAGTATTTAAAAATGAAGCTTGGGACAAAAACAAGCTACAATAAAAACCCAAAATTAATGTAGTAGAAAATCCAGCTAAAAAAACTATAGTTACTTTAAGTTTATATAATTTATTCATACTCAACCTCACAGTTTTTCTATATAAAATTAGCCACAATTAAAAATAATTGTGGCTCTATAGGAAATTAAAAATAAGCAAACCAACAAACTCTCTGAGCTGCACTTCCACCGCCTGAATCCGTATATACAGTAGTACATACTTGTTGTAATTGTTGACCGTTTCTAACCGCTGCATTGTAAAAGTTATTATAACTACCAGGGCCTCCTCCTGACTGTGATACGCTACTTAACTTTTGTCCTGATGAGTTTTTGGCAGTTTCATGTAATGGTAGAAAAGGAACTGAACAAAAGCAGTCAAAAAAGAAAGATACTGTATCGCCATTTTCAAATCGAACTGTATACTGTAGCGGAAGTTGCAATACAAGCTCAGCAAAAGCTTGTTTCCCTATAGTTGATAACATTCCACTAAGAGCGTCAAGAGAGAACATTACAGATAAAGCTTCAGTGACTTGAAGTTGATTGCTCGTACTATTTTTCATCCATGAATATGAAGGAAAATCAACATTATAAATAGCTTGCCCTCTGATTAGGTTATACAACCAGCCGTTTACATCTACTTTTGCATATGGTGATGAATTAGTATTTGAAGTTGGGGAATTATAAAGTTCTATTTTAGCTGTTGGCTCTATTATAGCATTTAACTGATTGTAAAATGATACAAGGGCATTATTGTATGCATTTACAGCATCAACAAATTCTTCTTTATTATTCGTTAATCCAACATTTTCGATCACATTTCTACCTAATTCAGGTTCGAAATGTATTACTGCATTGTAAGTTCTCGTCAAATTAGCTACGGGATCAAATACAACAAATCTTTCTTTGTACCGTAAAACACCATTTGCTCTATTCCTTGCTTCAAATAAAACTTTAGTTTCGGCTTGAATATCACTACACTCAAGACAATGCAGTGGTATATCTGCTTTAGACCCCGAGCTAAAAAGAACTGAAAAAAATACGACACAGATAAATATTACTAATTTCATTACTTACTTCCTTGTTTATTAATCTTGTTAACTAAATAATTAAGTTCCGCTTGCTGTTTTTTAGAAAGTAAATATTGATTACTTTTTATTAATGAAAGCAGCTCAACTTGTTTATTGGCGGCATCTAGTGATACTTTTGAGGCTTCTTCTAAATTATTGTTCGATAAATTTTCTTTTATAGCTATTAATCTAATAGTATTCCCATATAAATTGGAAGAGAGCGATACATTTGAACTATTATTCGCAAAATAAAACCCCATAGAGAACCCTATAATTAAGACAAGAGCTAAAAAAAAATATATTTTTTGCATACTACCCCCTTTATACAATCTAAAATTAGACAACTTGTATGGAATTTAAAAAGGACATAATTAATAATGAGGCTGGAATACACTGAGAAATGTAAGTCCATCTACAGTTATATTTTGAGTCCTTTCAAGATATTTTAAATTATATTAAAGCTAACTATTTGTCAAATATATAGATGTTTAGTTCGAATTTTGAGTATAGCTTACCTTAAATGGAGATAGATCATTTAACGCTTTAGCGTGGGAATCATTAATAGAGGCAGCGCGGTAGTAAGGAACTGTTGAAGGTAAAAGGGGTCAGAGCCGTTTTAAATTAATTGGTCATCAAGACCCAAGCATGAATAGCGACTTTATACTTTTTGCTATATTGCTTTAACCAAGCTACATAAGCTTTCATGTCATCTTCACAGGCAAAAATAGCTTGGCGATTATTACCCCGTTGAATAACATGTTCCGCCACACTCGCTAATGAAACTCTTGGCTTTCTTGGCATAATTAAAACCTACTGAAGATACAATTTACCTCAGTATAGGTTACTTAAAACGGCTCTGACCCCTTTTATTACTCGTATTCAATTTTTGCTTGCCTAGTGTGCAATAAATACATAATTTCTCTTGAATTCCCACACACGTTACTAAATAGCAGTGGATTTTTACTGCCATTAAAAGCAATCGCCCTGCTTAACCAGCCTCCTTGCGAATAATAAGCATATCCGTTCACCACTATTTCTTGAGTTTCGACATCTACGTAAGTATCGATGCTTTTTTCAATTTCCAGCACTGTATTTTCTATTACATGAAAATCAGTGCTAGGATGAATCCTGCGATCTTTAAGATCATCAACTAAAACTTCTATTTCTGGCTCTGCTGAACAAAAGTAAGCCATTTGTGCGCCGCCAATAATTTCATCACCGAAAAGCACTAGAATACAAAAACCTATAGACCCCCAATACAAGCGATTATTTAGTTTAGGCTTGTCATCACCAGAGAAATCATCGGCAAAACGTTTAGCAATGCGATGAACCCCGTAAAACAATATAAAAATAAAAAATAAAACGATAAGACCTATCATTATTTAGTCCTCTTTATCAGAAGTAGTGCAAATATTTTGTTATTGTTCATTTTTAATTCCCATTAAAGTTAACTCTATTTTGTTAAAATAATTTAACAAGTAACATTTAGCGCTCACGCGCCCCTTCACTAACCCCACGCATTAATGGTGCTAATAAAAATTCCATTAACCGCCGCGTGCCAGTTTTAATTTCGACAGTAACCGACATACCAGGCTTTAGCTGTACTCACTTGCCATCAACATTTATACGCTCTGTTTGTAATGAAGCTTTAAGTGGGAATAACAAACCGAATTGTTCATGCTCTATGGCGTCAGATGAGATATCGATAACTTCACCGTCTATCACCCCGTATTTGGTGAATTGAAAACTGTCTATTTTTATTTCAGCGATTTGCCCTGTATGCACAAAACCTATGTCCTTGTTGAGTAAACCTGCATCAATTTCTAATTGCTGTGTTACTCCATCAAGCAGCGGTAGAACCTAAGAAAAACCAAATTTAGCGCTGTCGGTTAATACACCAGTGATAAGCGAGGTACGCTTAGACAGTAGTAATAAATCACTTGTCCAAAACGCTGAAAGTTCTGTAAATGAATAGGTTGTTGGTCCGCTGTTAGGTTCGGTGTCAACTTTGTTGCCTGACTCAATATTATCACTAACATCAGTCAAGTCTTGAATAAGCACTTTGTCATTAGCAACTTTGGCAATGATAAAAAAGTGACCGTCAACATGACGCGCTATAGCCGGCAATACATGGTCGGTAAGTTTATCGGCGGTATCTGATATTATTTTGGCTTTAAAACCAAGACTTTTAGCGGCACGAATTAAATTAATATCCGCTAATAATGCTTTATTCTCATCAGCATCATTATATTGAAATTCACGAAGTAGCGAGCTTGGCTCTGCGGGGATTTGGTGAAAGCGGGCGATCAATGATAAACATTGAATACCTGAGTTGAAATGGCTCGACATCTTATTCCTGAGTCATGTGTTCGTCCTTGAGTGTGCATATAGTAGAAGAACTCATTCCTAAAGTAAATATAATATACAGTATATTATGCTTACTTGGGAATTTTAGATGAAGTCATTGGTTTTTTTATTTTGTATTTTTTATTTTAAACGAAAACGCCAGAATACTTGTAAAATTCTAACTAAATTCACAAATACTCTGGCAATCATGTTCACATGATCTAAGTCATCGAACTCAATAGGCTAGTTTAATGGTTAGGTTAACGATGAACTAAATAACTCACTTTGCTAACGCGATATGCTAGTTCTTATAACCCCAAGGTGTTACAGGTAAATTAATAGGCTTAGTTAAATCAAAATCGACTTTAAATTCACGACCTTGGCGAATTAACCGATAGGTAAATACTTCAGGGTAAATATACATTTGCCACGTATTACCTGCCGATTGAGCAATACCTTGATTAACAAATAATTCTTTTGAGTATTGATCTGCTGGGAATGATTGCATTTGGGCAAAGCCTGCATCAACTGTGTGTCCGCCATACATGGTTGACGCATCGTCAGTTCCGTCTTTATGACGATGATCGTGCTTTAAACTTAGACCACTGCCTGTTTTGGTAATAATCCAAGTACGTGAGGCATCGTCACCGACATGAAACGGCACTTGAAGCTCATTCTCACTGCATTTTCTAACATGCATAACCAATTTTTTATCAGCAAACGAACTTGGTCCTGTTGCATTATCTATAGTTACTTTACCTTCAAATGCCTTGCCACAATAGGCTGCAATGTTATTAAAAAATGCGTCATGCGTGGGAATAGACACAACAGGTGCAGAGCGTGCAAATACTGTCGAAGTGCTAAGTAATAAGGTTGCGGTGATTAATATTTTCATAAGTTACCCAGTAATTTAATTTTCAATACCTTAGCGCTTTACCCTGTTGAATGAAAGCCAATTAATTGTACTCATTAGTTAACACCGATTAGTTACCGCTGATTAGGTTCCACTTTAACCGAGCTAGTAGGATAAGCAAAAAGTGCCTGCCATTTAGCTTTAAAACCTTGTGCGTTATAGGCCGTTTTAAACATATAGATCCATTGGTGAAAACTGATAACAAACGGATTTTTTGATTCAATTTGACCAATAATACCAAATCGACAAGGACCATGTTCTTCAGGGTTCTCTTCAACATAAGTGCCAAACAATTTATCCCAAATAATAAGTACGCCAGCAAAGTTTCTGTCTACATACGCTTTATTGGTTGAATGATGCACGCGGTGGTGCGAAGGCGTATTGAATATTTTCTCAAACCAGCCGAGTTTATAAACGATTTGAGTATGAACAAAAAATTGATAAGCCAGATTTAACGCAACCACGGTAAATACCGTATTAGGATCAAAACCAACTAAGATCATAGGGAGCCAAAAAAGCCACATACCAGCCAAGGGATACATTAACGATTGTCTAAATGCCGTTGAAAAATTCATTTTCGTAGAGCTGTGATGCACCACATGTGCTGCCCACAACCAATGAATATGATGCGAGGCTTTGTGAAACCAATAATAAAGAAAGTCTTGCAGCAAAAAGGCGATAAACACTGTGCCGACACTTAACGTGATATCGAACACCGCAAATTGATGTAACCAATAAAAGAAAGGCATTAATAATAACAACGCGATTGCGTCTGAGCCTTGATGTAAAAGCGCTAAAGCGGTATTGGCTAAACTGTCTTTAATGTCGTAAAGCTTGCGATGCTTTACAAATTCATAAACAACAAACACTAAAAAAATGGGGCTTAATGCCAAGAGAATAATTTCTATACTCATGAAAAATGCTCCGCTAGTTTTTGCATGGCTTTGTTAATATCGCGCCCTACAATAAACTTTAATATAAAAGACGGTAACCATTTTGGCGCACAAAATTTAATCATATAATCGAGTTGTGTCGTATTATTTTGAACGCCCACAGGTGTTAATTGAATATCACCTTGATGGTTAGTTACTGGCCCTTTACCGATAATTCTATAGCAAATGTGTTCATAGCTTGCGTTAATAATTTGCTCTTTAAAGACAATTTTTCCAATAGAAATTTGACGTACCGCTCCTTTACCGCCCGGTAATTCACCTTCATATTGTGCTTTAACCTGTTTAATTTTAGCATTAAAAAACCTGTCAAGCTGTTGATGGTTTAATAGCGTTTCGCATACTTGAGCAGCAGGTGCTTGCACTAACTGGGACACTTCTATGGTAATCATAATCTCACAACAAATTGTACAAATGTTTAATTTTATCAATTCAACCAGAGTTACTCTCAAACAACAAGTGTTTATTTTTACTTCAACTTAAATAAACATGATAAATAACATGCAGAGCTAGCACTTTGATTAGGTCTTAATTAGAATACAGGCAATAAAAAAATAGCACAGCAAAAAAGAGTATAAATGAGTAAGTTAATTAACCTTTTTGATCCTGTTTTGGCAAAAAGGCGTGGTAAAAATGCAGATAAAAAAACATGGACTAATTTTAGTGGCAGCAGTGCGACACTGGCCATTTACCATGGTGCGAAAAAAGCCGATGGTCCTGTCCTGTTAATTACCCATGATACTCCCTCTGCTATTCGTTTAGAGCAAGAGTTACATAGTCTTAATAAAAATGACGACATTTCAGTTTTCCTTTTTCCTGATTGGGAAACTCTTCCTTATGATAACTTTTCACCGCACCAAGATATTATTTCGCAACGTCTTGCTACGCTTTATCAGCTGTCAAGAATGGATAAAGGGATTATTATTGTTCCTGTTACCACATTGTTACAACGATTAGCGCCTAAAGAATACCTTGAAGCCAATTCGCTTATTATTAAAAAAGGCGACAAGAAAGATTTACATCAATTACGACAAGCGCTAGAAGCTAGTGGTTATCGCTGTGTTGATCAAGTCATGGAGCATGGCGAATTTTCTGCTCGGGGTGCGATTCTTGATTTATTTCCTATGGGTAGTAACCACCCTTTTCGACTCGATTTTTTTGATGATGAAATTGATGAAATTCGCGTATTTGATCCAGAAAATCAACGTTCGAGCACGATAATTTCAAGTATTGACTTACTGCCAGCGCATGAATTTCCTACTGATAAAGAGGGCATTAACTTATTTCGTCAACAATACCGTGACTTATTTAACAGCGTTATTGATAAAGAATCGGTTTATCATCAAGTTAGCAACAATATTTTACCGGCAGGTATTGAGTATTACTTGCCGTTGTTTTTTGAACAAACCAATACCTTATGCGATTACTTGTCTGAACAAACCTTAATTATAGTATCGGGTGATATTGATAAGGCACTTACTCATCACTGGACCGATATTGACTACCGTTATGAAGACCGACGTTACGATCCTACTCGACCATTACTGCCGCCTAAGCATTTATTTTTAGATTCACAAGAGCTATACAGTGCACTTAAGCCGTTTGATCGTATTACGCTAGTGCCAACAACGCCTAGCGTTTCAAACACAGAAAACACTGATCAAACTACTGTGCTATCAGAGCAAGTACAACCCAAAGCGAGTAAGTCGAGTCAAATACAGTTTAATGTTGATAGCCTACCTAACTTAACGGTTGATCATAAGCTCAAGCAGCCATTTGAATTACTTAATGTGTTTATTAAAGATAAACAAACGCCAAACAAAGTATTATTTGTTGCAGAAAGCCAAGGCCGTCGTGAAAGTGTTTTAGAGTTATTAGTTCGCGATAATATTAAGCCACAACACTTTGATAATATTGATGAATTTATTAACAGTGATGCACCGCTAGGTATAACTGTAAACGCCTTAACTACAGGTTTTATTTTTCAAAGTAGTGGCAGCGCCAAGAAAAACAGTGTCGCGCTCATTACCGAATCTGAGCTTCTAGGCGATCGCATAAGACAAACACGCCGCCGTAATAAACAACAAGACATTCAATCTGACGCAATATTTAAAAATCTTGCGGAGCTTTCAATTGGCCAACCCGTGGTGCATATTGATCATGGTATTGGTCGATACATGGGTCTTCAAACTATCGAAAACTCAGGCATTATTACCGAATTTTTAGTTTTAAATTACGCCAATGAATCAAAACTTTACGTGCCTGTTTCAGCGTTACATTTAATTAGCCGATATTCAGGCAGCGATGCCGATCATGCGCCTTTACATAAGCTTGGTAACGACACCTGGAGTAAAGCCAAACAAAAAGCGGCAGAAAAAGTTAGAGATGTTGCCGCAGAATTGCTAGATATTTATGCTCAGCGCGCTAACAATACTGGTTACTCGTTTAAAGTAGACGCCAAAGATTATCAACATTTTAGCGATAGTTTCGGTTTTGAAGAAACCTACGATCAAGAAAAAGCAATAAAAGCCGTAATTAACGACATGAAAGCACCTACTTCTATGGATCGGTTAGTATGTGGCGATGTTGGCTTTGGTAAAACCGAGGTGGCAATGCGCGCAGCTTTTGTCGCGGTAAACGCTGGTAAGCAAGTCGCTATTTTAGTGCCCACGACTTTATTAGCGCAGCAACATTACGAAAACTTTAGAGACAGATTTGCTCATTGGCCAGTAACCATTGAAGTATTATCGCGCTTTAAAACAACTAAAGAGCAAAACCAAGTCATTGAAAAAGTAGAGTCTGGCCATGTTGATATTTTAATTGGCACTCATAAGCTATTACAAAACTCTATTAAATATAAAGATTTAGGCTTATTAATTGTTGATGAAGAACATCGATTTGGCGTTAAACAAAAAGAAAAAATTAAACAACTGCGCAGCAATGTGGATATTTTAACGCTAACTGCCACTCCTATTCCTAGAACCTTGAATATGGCGATGGGCGGTATGCGTGATTTATCGATTATTGCCACTGCGCCGGCCAAGCGTTTAGCGGTTAAAACTTTTGTTCGGCAACGTGACGATGCATTAATTAAAGAGTCTATTTTGCGTGAAATACTGCGTGGCGGTCAGGTTTACTTCCTACACAACAATGTTGACACTATCGATAAAATAGCCGAAGAACTGCAACTGCTGCTACCTGAGGCTCGTATTGTAACGGCTCATGGGCAAATGCGAGAACGCGAACTTGAGCGTATAATGAATGATTTTTACCATCAACGCTTTAACGTACTTGTTTGTACCACCATTATTGAAACAGGTATCGATTTACCCAGTGCCAACACCATTATTATGGACCGAGCTGATCGCCTTGGATTAGCGCAACTGCATCAACTTCGTGGTCGTGTTGGTCGCTCGCATCATCAAGCCTATGCGTATTTATTAACGCCTCACGAAAAAGCTATGAGTAAAGATGCGAAAAAGCGTTTAGACGCTATCGCCTCGTTAGAAGATTTAGGCGCAGGGTTTACCCTAGCTAGTCACGATTTAGAAATTCGTGGTGCGGGTGAATTATTAGGCGAAGAGCAAAGCGGCTCTATGAGTCAAATAGGGTTTACGCTGTACATGGAAATGCTAGATCAAGCTGTTATCGCACTAAAAGAAGGTAAACAACCTTCCCTTGAGCACATGATGTCGACGCAAACTGAAATCGATTTGCGTATGCCATCGCTTATTCCTGACGATTATATTTTTGATGTTAACACCCGTTTAAGCCTTTATAAACGCATTGCTAGCTGTAAAAATAAAAATCAGTTAGACGAGATCCAAGTTGAACTTATTGATCGCTTTGGCTTATTACCTGAAGCGACTAAAAACCTTATTCATATTACGAAACTTCGTCTGCTCTCTCAAGGTATTGGCATTGCCCGTATTGATGCAGGACCTGACGGTGGCATGATAGAATTTAGTAACAGCACTAAAGTTGATCCAATGTTTATTATTGGTTTAATTCAACAACAACCTAAAATTTATCAAATGGTTGGCGCAAATAAACTTAAATTTAAGATTGAAACAAATAATAACCAAGCGCGATTTACTTTAATAACAAATATGCTAAAAGAGTTAGCTAAGCGTTAACTGTTAGCATAAAATTGATGGCATTAAGCGCTTATTCTTGAGATATTCGTATAGGAATATTGATATCAAGCTAACCACATGAAATGTGCGCATTGAGAAATGAATAGAGCGCGTTTAGAATTACATCGCGCATAAATAAGATGACAGGTAATTATATTTAATGAAATATAAGCAAACAAAAACAACTACTTTTTCTTTTTCCCCCTCAAAGATTTGTGCGCTATTTATTGCACCTGTATTGTTTTCTATTCAAGCGCTTTCCACTGCGCAAGCAGCTGAACGTTGGTTTGAAGTAGAAGTGATTCTTTTTAGCCAATTGGGCGACAAATCATTACTTACCGAAAGCTTTCCCGACTTAGCTGTGCAACCGGCATCTTTGCCTAAATATCGTCGTACTGTCGACTTACTGACACCCTATGTTTACCCAGATACTTCCGCGCTAAAATTACAACTGCCACAGTGTGGCGATTATTCAACCCCTAAAACATTCGTTGAACTTGCTAGCGTGTTGCCAACTTTTCATAAAGAGAAGTCATTAAAACAAATTAGCCAAGCGCAACCGCTTATAGGCGTTGAAGAAACTGAGTTGCATGAGCAAAACCTTGAAACACCAACAGCTCAAAGTACTGAAACACAAACGTCGCCTTCTCTAAATAACGCTTTTACTGTTGATACTATTACTGAAGAAGCGCCAATAACTGCGGCTCAACTTGCCTTAGTTGCTCAAGCAGATGAAGCGTTTAACGGTTTAACTTTTCAATACAGCAATAATATCCCTTTCAAACAAATTTGCGCGTTACCGACGGTACTTGATGATAAATTTGCTTATAATTTAACAGGCACTATTGATGCTAACGAGAATGTTTATAGTGATAAACCTTATTTAATCAGTAAAGACTCTTTACAGCTCACCGATATGTACCGTCAATTAAAACGCAGTAGAAACTTTAAACCATTATTACATTTAGGCTGGCGTTTAGCGCCAAAACCACGAAACAAAGCCGCTGGATTTAGAATAATTGGCGGTGAGAATTTAGCTTTTAACTATGAAAAAGCTCAACTTGATTATCAAGCAGCTCTTGAACAAGAAAATCAAGCGAAAAGGTTAACCCACACACTTGCTGACTCTGAGCTAGTCAATGAGTTGAACGACGAACAGTTAATTGATTCAAGCAAAACACAAGTCACGGCTCTTTCAGCACAAGAGCAGTTAATTCAAACTAGAATTAACGATATTTTAGCTTCGGTTGACGATATTTCTACTAGTGATGAACTCCATATTATTGACCAACTTGATGCTAAAAGCTTAGCGATTCATACAAACGATGAACCGTTATTACCAGTACTTGTAGATCCTGTAAAACCGGCACAACCATGGACATTAGACGGGTTATTTAGAGTACACCTTAATCATTATTTATACATTACCGCTGATTTTAATATGTTAGAGACAAGCGCTGCGAATGAAACACTTGATACAACACATAAGTTGCCAATAATGAAAAGTATTCGTTTTAAACAAAACAGACGCGTTATTAGTGGCGAAATACATTATTTTGATCACCCATACATGGGGATGATTGTGCAAATTCGCAAACACGCTCGCCCTAAACCAGAAAATGATTCTGAAAGCGCGAATCAAAATTAGCAGCACATTTATTAAATTCTTTATTTAACTTTTCAAATCACCAGAACGAACATTGAGACCAATATGAGTAATATCAGCCAAGCCGAACAAGATAAAATACAAGCTGCGGTATTTCGCCGTTTACTAGCACATTTAGACAGCCGAAAAGACGTGCAAAACATTGAATTAATGAACTTAGCTGGTTTTTGCCGCAACTGTTTTTCTAAATGGACGGTAAAAGAAGCTGAGGCTTTAGGTGTAACATTAGACATTGATAGCGCCAGAGAGCAAGTGTACGGCATGCCATATAGCGAATGGAAAGAAAAACATCAGTTACCCGCAACTGAAGAGCAAATGGCCACCTTTAATGCGTTAAACCCAAAAAAGTAGTTTGTTAGTAATTAGCCTGAATTCATCAGGTTAATTCCTAATGAAATTCAGTTAATATCGCTAAAAACGCATCACCAAAACGTTCAAATTTGGTGATGCCAATTCCCGAAATCGCAAGCATTTGCGCTTGATTACTCGGCTGATTAATTAACATCTCTTGTAATGTAGCATCACTAAACACTACAAATGCTGGCACGTTATGCTCATCGGCTAAACGTTTACGACACGCTTTTAATTTTAACCATAGCGGCATATCAACTTCTTCAATAGCAATTTTTTGTTTTTTAGCGCGTTGATTACCTGATGAACCACTAGCAATTGACTCGGCAACATCACGACGAAGTTGTAATGCTTGTTGCCCATTAAGTAGCGGCCGACAACTTTCTGTTAACTTAACCGCACCATAGTTGTCGGCATCAACAGATAAAAATCCGCGTACCACTAACTGTCTAAACACACTACGCCAAGCATTAGCATCCAACTCTTTACCAATACCATAGGTTGACAGCTTTTGATGGGAAAACTGTTTAATTTTTAGATTGCTTGCACCAAGTAAAATATCAATTAAGTGCACCACACCAAAGCGTTGTTCACTGCGATAAACTGTCGACAACGCCTTTTGTGCTGCCGTGCTCGCATCCCAAGTCTCAACTGGCGTGAGACAATTATCGCAATTACCACAGTGATCATTGGCTTGTTCATTAAAATAATTTAATAGTACTTTTCGGCGACAACTGGTGACTTCACATAAACCTAACATGGCATCTAGTTTACTACGCTCTGCTTGTTTAAATTGCTCATTGCCTTGAGATTCTTGCATCATTTGTTTAAGAAATACCACATCTTGCAAGCCATAAATCATCCAAGCAGTTGATGGTAAGCCATCTCGCCCTGCTCGTCCTGTTTCTTGATAATAGGCTTCAATGGATTTAGGTAAATCAATATGAGCAACAAATCGAACATCGGGTTTATCAATGCCCATACCAAAAGCAATAGTCGCTACAATAATAACATTGTCTTCGCGTAAAAATCGTTGTTGATGCAAAGCTCTTAACTCGCTCGATAATCCCGCATGATAAGGTAATGCGGTAAAACCTTGTTGCGATAAATACAACGCAAAGCTCTCAACACGTTTTCTTGATAAACAATAAACAATGCCGCTGTCTTTGGCATGGCTTTGTTTAATAAAATTTACCAATTGCTTTTTAACATTGTCTTTGTGGGTAATGCGGTATTGAATATTAGGACGATCGAACCCTGAGACATACTTTTGAGCATTTTCTAGTTGTAAACGGGTAATAATTTCTTGTTTAGTTCGCGCATCGGCTGTTGCTGTTAACGCCATTCTAGGCACTTGAGGAAACTTTTGTGCAAGCATACTCAGCTGCAAGTAATCGCTTCTAAAATCATGGCCCCACTGAGACACACAGTGAGCTTCATCAATGGCAAACAATGAGATAGTGAGTTGTGATAATAATGCTAAGGTACGTGACTGAATCAGCCTTTCTGGTGCTATATAAAGGATATCGATATTGCCACTTATTAACTGGCTTTCAATATCACTAACTTGCAAAGCTGATAAAGTTGAATTTAAAAAGCAAGCATTTACACCAACTTGGGCCAATGCATCCACTTGATCTTGCATTAAAGCAATAAGCGGTGAAATAACAACACCCACGCCTTTTCGCACTAACGCAGGTATTTGATAGCACAAAGATTTACCGCCGCCTGTTGGCATTAGCACTAAAACATCTTTACCGTCGATGGCTTGACTTACAATATCAGCTTGTTGTCCCCGAAATTCTGAATAACCAAAAGTATTTCTTAACAAGGATAACGCATGATTATTCGCTGTATTTGACATAAACAATTCCATTTAGGGGGAAGTTAGCAGTGCAGTTATTTAACAGAATTCACTTCGTCTGCTGTTAAATATCGCCATTGTCCAGGCTCAAGATCATCAGGTAAAACAATGTCTCCAATTTGCTCTCTGTGCAACCCTACCACTTTATTATAAACCGCAGCAAACATTCGTTTAACTTGATGGTACTTACCTTCAGTAATAGTAAGTAGTACTTCTTTATTCTGACCGTCTTCAATTATAACTAGCTCTGCTGGACGTGTTAGTGAAGCCTCCCCTTGTAATTGTACTCCGTTTTTAAATTGTTCGATGATCGATTCATCGAGTGGGTCTCTTAGCCATACACGATAAGTTTTTTTACACTGTTTTTTAGGTGAAATTATATTATGAGACCATCGTCCATCATCGGTAATTAATACCAAACCTGTCGTGTCGACATCTAATCGCCCTGCTATATGGAGATCAAACGCCTTATCAACATCAACAAAGTGTAAAAGCGAGGGGTGTACTTCATCAACATTTGAGCAAATAGTATCGAGTGGCTTATTCATCATAATGTAACGAGAAGTACGAGCAGTTAGCGTTTGACCATCAACACTTATATGATTATTTTCGTGAACTTGGGTGGCTGGATTTTTAACAACTTCGTTGTTAACTCTTACTTCCCCACTTTTTAATAATGATTTCGCCTCATTTCGGCTTAGTTCGGTGCTTTTACAAATAAATTTATCAAGGCGCATAATAATTAATAATAACGAGTAAAGAGAAGCTTTACGCTATTATCCTTGCTGATAGGAAAAACTGTCAATGAAATTTATAACGGTTATGAAAAAGAAAAGTGTCTAGGCATAAAAAAATCCCTAACAATTATATTGCTAGGGATTTTTAACACTGGAAAATGAAATAAGCACTCAATATTTGGTGCTTTAGCTGAGCTATTTACACCATGCGACGACGAGCAGCAATGCCCATTACAGCTAAACCAAATAATGCAATTGTTGTTGGCTCTGGAATGCTTGCAGCATCTAAGTTAGCAACAGATAAAGTGTTAGTTTGTTTATTGTCGTTAGTAAAACGAATTGAGCTGTTACCGTTACAACAGTCTTCTGCCCAATAAACATCAATTACTTGGCTGTCACGAGCAAGATCTGATAACGAAACAGTGAAAACATCTGAGTTACTCCAGTTGTTGCTCCACCATAAATTATCAGTACGGCTATCAACTAATAAACCGTCAACGTAAATAGCAGCGCCGTAACCCGCGTCTAAACCAAAATCAAATACCCAATTTGTAGTATATCTTTCTAAAGATAAATCAATTTGTAAATGACCAAAGGTGTTGTTACCTAAACGAAAACTATCAAGGTTATCAACAACATTACTAGTAATTGCTGAGCCTTGTGAAAGCCATGAGCTAGTAAAATCAGATGAGTCAACACCGTTATCGATAACGCGTGTTTCAAGGGTAATTAGTGTTGCGCTAGCATTTGCACAAGTAAAAGCTAATGCTAAGCAAAAAAGTTTGATGTTTTGTAAATTCATTACTGCTATCTCTTAGTAGATTAAAAAAATAAATTCACTCAACTAAGAGCAATAAACAAGCCAACTTGCAACACACTGTATTTATTAGATAAATTTTAAGCTAAAATACTTTATGTAAATTATATTGACACAATTGTACAATAAAATATATCGTCGTTTGTACTAACCGTATTTTTTAATTAAGCGACTGACATACCTGCTATTTGATGCCAATAACCATTACACTCCTTAACCGAATTAAGTTTTTGCTTAACAGGGTGTTCTAACTGTTTTCTAAATAGTGTTAATTGCCTGAACGCTTTTTCACTGTCAGCGCTCACTCTGGCAATATCTACACCTAAATTATTGAGCTCAGGTATTTCATTTATTAGGTTGTATTGATAGCCTGACATTGTTTGTATACCATTGAGTATAAATACTTTTTCATGCTCACGACTTCTCATCTCTCTACCTTGAGGGTACTTAATACAACAATATTGGCAATCATCTTTTGCGCGGTTTTCAGAGCGCGCGGTAAAACAACGAGCAGAATAAGCTAGCGGTAAATATCCCCAAGAAAAAACTTCACACTCGAATTGTTCTCTTATATTTTCATCTTCGGCTTGCTCTAGGATCTGTTTAAGCCAGTCACCTGATAATTCAACCGGCATTGTCCAACGAATCATCCCTTGTTTTAACAAAACTTTAAGCGTAGATAAATTATAACAATTAATTGCAGGGCCAGCGACAAAGGGCATCTTTAACTCATGCATCAGTTGCACAGCGCTAAGATCATTAGCTTCAACTAATAATTCACCGTTATCGCATAATCGTTTCATTACTTGTAACTCAGAAGGAGATTCGAGCAATGCCATGGTGGAAATAACAATTTGTTTATCTTGAAACTGAGTATCATTTATCAGTGTTTTCGCCATATTATTGGCAAGTTTAAGCCAATCTTTTGCTCTCAATTCTCTTCGTTTTGAGCAAACGGTTTCTCCTAAATAAATAATATCTGCTTGGCTACTGAGAGCCTTATGGTAAAAGTTTTCCACTTGTTGTTTAGGCCAAAAAAATAAACTAGGTCCGAGAGAAAATTTCATATTATTACCTTGATGATTAAATAGAGCTTATTGCCATTTACGGTGATAGGCACCAAGTGTGGTTTGCGATCCTTCAGATAAATTAGCCAGTGCTTGCATCCATCGTTCTGCCAGTTCAAATTTATTAGGGAAATGCTTAAAATGATCTAAAGCTTGTCGCCAAGTTTTGGTAACTTGCTCGACATAAGCAGGACTTCGCTGACGGCCTTCAATTTTCACTGATACTATACCCATTGAGGCAAGCTCTGGAATTAATGCTAAGGTATTTAAACTCGTGGGTTCTTCTAAGGCGTGATAAACCTTGCTGTCGACTTCAAACCTCCCTTTGCATAAAGTCGGATAACCTGCCTGCTCACCAGTTTGATAGCGATCAATTAATACATTATTTAAACGGCTTTCTAAACCTTGCTCTGTTTCTTGCCAACGCACATGCTTTGCTGGCGAACACGCACCAGCGGTGTTCGGTGACTCTCCTGTCATATAGGAAGATAAATAACATCGCCCCTCGGCCATAATGCATAAACTACCGAACGCAAACACTTCTAACTTAACAGGACTAGATTTTGCTAACTGCCTAACTTGCTGAACAGATAACACCCTAGGTAATACGATTCTTTGTACATCAAAATTATTTTTAAAAAACTTTATCGTTTCTAAGTTTGTACTAGAAGCTTGAACCGATACATGCCGCTCAATTTCCGGATACTTATGAGCCGCATAATCCAACACCCCTAAATCGGCAATAATTAATGCATCACAGCCTATTTCAACTGCATTATCTATCGCTTTCCTCCAACGCAATTCATTATTAGGATGGGCAAAAGTATTGATTGCAACATGTAGTTTTTTACCATGCAAATGAACATAGTCGGCCGCTTTAACTAATTTATCACCATTAAAGTTTAACCCAGCAAAGTGACGAGCATTAGTATCATCTTTCATACCAATATAAACTGCATCAGCACCATTATTTATTGCCGATTTAAGCGCAGGAAGATTCCCCGCAGGACATAATAGCTCCACTCATTTTCTCCAAAAACCACCTTACCAAAATACGGGTAATGACCTATTTGATAAGGTATTGATTAACATAAGAAGGCTGCATCCTAACGTGACTTTAACGGCCATTTATTGATTTAAAATAACTTATTTTGTATCACAGATAAAAATCACTAATTGTCCAATTTTGTTGATCTAGTTCACAGTTAAAATAAACACGTTTGCTACTATTAGAATCATTTTATTTCTCGGATTAACATTGTGTCTAAGCTTTATTTATTAACTAAAATACCATTACCAATACGTGAAAAAACAATTTCTATTGTCCCAAAAATGTTGAAGCCATTACTGCCAATTATTCCCATCAACGTTAAAGAGAAATTACTATTAAAGATACTCAATACTATTTTCAACGAAGCTATTTCAGAGGGTGACTTTAACTGTTTAGAAAATAAATGGTTAAAGATATCGGTTACAGATCTAGAGCTAAATTGGTGGTTAAGTGTTAAAAACAAGCAATTAATAGTGTCTACTAAACAAAAATCACACAAAGAGGATGTCAGTTTTAGCGCCAAAGGTGATGATTTATTGCTTATAGCAGGGAGAAAACAAGATCCAGACACCTTATTTTTTCAACGTCGATTGAGTATTGAAGGTGATACTGAACTAGGCCTAGAAGTGAAAAATTTAATTGATGCAATAGAACTTGAACAACTTCCCTGTTCTCTTCATAAAATCGTAACTAATTTCGCTAATTTGTTACAGCAAACATATGATGATATTGGATATTATCAGCAGGTTAATAGCCGCTAATTAAATAAACTGAGCTCGGCTTAACAAATATTTCTCTAGCAGCTATTTTTCCTTACTTCTTCGTTAAATTAAGAAAAACTATCAAGCTAGAGTGGAGTAAAATAATTATTTGCCTATTTTTCAAACTGTTAACCATCCCTTAAACTGAGTTCAGGTTAAATAGCTAACTATATTGGTTTATTTTAACAAAGCATAAAATACCATACATAAAGTTAAAAATATTTGACACCACACAAGAGTCAAGGTATCTTAACATCAAGTCAAATATTTTTAACATCAAATAATGTAAGTGAGGATTTATGTCATACAAAGAACAAGGTTTATGGGTTTCGCTTTCGCTAACCCTCTATTTAATATATTTTTATTATTCAAAGATGCTGTTATTACAAAGCAGTATGAAGCTAAACGAGGCAAGTTATTTTGGCTTACTAATCACTACCGTTATTTGGTTAACAATAATTTCAGTTATTTCTCACATCGTTTTAGCCATCATTAATTACAAAGAGGCGGATAATGTAGATGATGAGCGAGATAAATTAATAAACTTATATGGTTGTCGTGCAGGCTATTATTTTTTATCGATAGGTGTCGTCGTTTCAATTGTTCATGTGCAAATTAATAATGTAATTGGTACGCATTTGGGTATTAGCACTGAATTAGATCTAGTCAATTTCATGCATATTATTGTAATGAGTTTCTTAATTGCCGACGCTATTAAGTACGCTACTCAAGTATTTTATTACCGCAGAGACAGCTAACATGAGTAAACCTAAACCTAAGTCCATAACAAATGAAATTAGAAAGTTGCGTTTTAACCAGAATGAGATGACACAACAGGCGCTTGCTGATTTAGTAGGTGTGTCTCGACAAACGATTGTTGCAATTGAAAAAGGGAAATACTCACCCTCTCTAGAGGTGGCTTTCAAAATTACTGATGTATTTGAAGTGCCCTTTACCGAGGTGTTTAATTATCAAGTTGTATAAAACAACGTTAGCATAAAATCACGCCGCGTTATGTTTGCAAAATTTTTATTAATTAAACGAAACTTTATAATAAACGCGGCGCCTTTAACTGAACGTTACTTGCTATTTTTTCACTACTTGTTGCTCGAAAGAATTCTGTTTTAATAACAGGCGTTTTATTTCAGCCAGTTCAACTTCTAATTTATCTATTTGCGCTCGGCTTGCATGTTCGCCACCATCTCCCGTTTCGCCATGTAATGCGGCGCGATAGCTTTCGTGCTCTTGCCCCATCACTTCTAAAACGGTACCTACCATCATATTTAAAAAGATAAATGCTGTTAAGAAAATAAAACTAAGATAAAAGATCCAACTAAAGGGGTACACCGCCATAGTCTCGTACATCACATCTGTCCAATCTTCAAACGTGGCAACGCGAAATAAAGTCAACATAGAGATAGAAACATCTCCCCATAAAACTTCATTTATTTGGTTAAACAACATACTACCAATGGCGGCATATATATAAAAAATAACAAACATTAGAAGTACAATGTAACCCATACGAGGTATTGCTTTAAGCAAAGCATTAATTAAAATACGAAGCTCTGGCACCATAGACACCAAACGTAAAACTCTAAACACCCTTAATAATCGAGCAAGTAGAACGCCTGTTCCTCCTGTTGGGATTAAACTACCAATAACAATCACTAGGTCAAAAATATTCCAACCACTTTTAAAAAAAGCTTTTTTATCCTGATACGCTAAAAATCGAATGGTAATCTCAATCACAAAAAAAACAGTAATACCGCTGTCGAGTAACGTGAGAATGTACACCACATCATCAGGTAAATTGTGTGTTTTAGCGCCAATAAGTAAGGCTGAAAGGATAATGACGGTGATCACTATTCCTTGGAAAATTTTACTGCTATCAATTTTTTTCAACTGTCGTTGAGCACTATAAACCAAAGACGCCATAATTAATTTGCTCCAACACCAACAAAAGGATTATTGATACGCTCTTCGCCAAATGTTCCCATAGGACCATGACCTGGAATAAAGTGAACATCATCACCCAGAGGGAATAAATTTTCTTGAATAGATTCGATTAATTGCTTTTGGTCACCACGTGGAAAGTCAGTACGTCCTACCGAACCACAAAATAATACATCACCTACTTGTGCTAATTTTGAAGCACGATGAAAAAAGACAATATGTCCTGGCGTATGACCAGGGCAAAAGTACACTTCAAGTTCAATATTGCCAAATTGTACTAGATCACCTTGTTCTAACCAGCGATCAGGCGTAAATTTTTCAGCGCCAGCAAAACCAAAACGTTCTATTTGTTGAGGGATAAGATCAATCCAAAACTGATCTTCCTTATGAGGGCCTTCAATAGGAACTGAAAAATGATCAACAATAGCTTGTGTTGCGCCTGCATGATCAATATGAGCGTGGGTGAGTAACACCTTAGTTAACATTAAATTATTCGCTGAAATTGCATTAATAATTTTATCAGCATCACCACCAGGATCGACCACTGCGGCCTCTAGTGTTTCATCACACCAAAATAACGTGCAGTTTTGTTGAAACGGTGTAACAGGAATTATTTGGTACTGCAACATAACGAGGATCTCTTAAAATATGGAATAACGGCTTAACAAATTACTTCACTAATATCGCGCCGTATAATAATAAGTAAAAGATAATGTGCCAATGGTTAATTGATAAGATTGTGCCTAAAAAGCTAAATTTAAAGACACAATCGTTAGATAATAGCTAAAAATACTTTCTAAAAAGCAGCGAACTAGGTAAGCTCCAACGCAAATAAAAATGTTAACCCTATAAGAACTATGTCGATTCAAAGAGATTCTTTTCATTCCCGTATTGGTTTTGTCTTAGCCGCCGCTGGCTCTGCCATTGGTTTAGGCAATATCTGGGGCTTCCCGACCCAAGCAGCCAATAATGGTGGTGGCGCATTTTTAGTTGTTTATTTATTAGTTACCTTACTTCTAGCGCTTCCTGCACTGTATGCAGAGATATATTTGGGTAACCAAGCCCAAAAAAACCCTGTTGGTGCGCTTGAACAGGCATGTAAAGAGAAAATGCCTAAAGTGGGACGTTCTGCCGGTGTTATTGGCTTAGTAGGCGCAATGATGATGCTAAGCTTTTACACTATTGTTGCTGGTTGGATGTTAGCCCATGCACTTTCAGCGCTATCTGAGTTATTAGGCTTTGTAGAGGTTGCTCATTGGTTGTCAACACCAAGTACTTTAAGAAACATTGTGTTTACCCCAATTTTTATCGTACTTGGTGCATTCATTATTCATCAAGGCGTTCATGCCGGCATTGAAAAATGGTCGGCTAGATTAATGCCTGTTTTATTGATGATGCTATTGGGCTTAATTGTATATATTTTACAACAAGCTGGAGCCTCTGAAGGTTTAGCGCTTTATCTTATACCTGATTTTAGCCAAATAACCGATCCTAAATTGATTATTTCTGCCATGGGCCAAGCTTTTTTCTCGTTGTCAATTGGTGTTGGCGGCATGATGGTATACGGATCGTACATGAAAAAAGATAAAGATATTGGCAAATTAGTTTTGTCGATTGCAGCCCTAGATACTTTTATTGCATTTATGGCGGGCTTATTAATTATCCCTGCACTTTTTGTCGCTCAACATGCCGGACAAGAAGTGTTTCTTAATGATAAGTTGATTGGTGAAGGTGAACTAATCTTTCAAATACTTCCTTCTTTATTTAACACCATGGGCAATGTCGGTTTAATTGTTTCGTTTGCCTTTTTCTCTTTGCTTTCAATTGCAGCGCTAACATCGACTATTTCATCAACCGAAGTCCCTGTTGCATATTTAGTTGAAGATAAGAAAATGGAACGTTATCGCGCTACATGGTTAATATCTGCACTTGTCTTACTATCAAGCATGACATTAGTTGCTTACTTTGATGAGTTATTTGGCTTAGTGATTATGTTATTAACCACTATTTTACAGCCATTAATGTGCTTATTTTACTTTCTCGTTATTGGTTGGATTTGGAAAAGAGGCAATAAATTAAGTGTTAATGCTCAGCAAGCCGGCAACAAACGACTAATGTTCTTTGCTAATTATTTACGTTATATCTGCCCTATTTTATTAACGATTGTCTTTATCAATATTGTTTTCTTAGCATAAACTTTCCGCTCATGTTTAAAACTTCATTAAACATGGGCTGTTTTAATTAACGCTTGTAAAAAAATGTGAAGGGCTATTACTACGGGTTGATTTACAACTAAAAATAACAAGCTAGTCGTCCTTAAATTTTACTTAAACAATTAATAGCACTTTATATAGACGATTTAAATAATCATATCTATATGAAAAACAAAACAATAGTCAAAAATTTACGCAATAGCGTTATTTTATTACAACTATCGGATATTTTCGTTTAAAATCGTCTTATTGGATGTTCTTCATTACTGACTAAAAATATAAAATAATAATATGATACTTGAAAAATTAACTAACCTTGGCACCAGTCACCAAACTTTCTCTATTGCCAGTAAGTCTCGTATGACGAACATTATTTCCTTGTTTACCATTTTCATTTCCGGATTTTACACTTTCAATTATATTTTTATTTTAAATGAACCAATAGTTGCATTTCTTAATGCTTGTTTCACCTTGGCATATTGCTTAACACTAGCGTTTACTTATTTTAATGAACATAAAAAAGCGAAACTCTGGTTTTTTAGTATTGTTATGCTGCACTTATATGTTTGTACCAATGTTTATGTTACCAATAAAACAGGTTTTCATTTATATTACTTTTTAGTGCCTACCGGCGCTTTTCTGTTATTTGAATTAAAAGAAAAAGTTGAAAAAGTCACGTTAAGTTTAATTGCCATTGTGTTGTTTTTTTACTGTGAAAATACTTTTAATACCTCACCGATTATCGAATTAACTGATGAGATTAACCACTTAATTTATCAATCAGTATTTTTCTTTAACATGCTTGAGGTTATTTTTGTATTAACTTTATTTGCCAATCAAATTGAAACCAATGAACTCAAACTGACTAAACAAGCGACAACAGATGCGCTTACTGGTATTGCAAACAGACACTACTTTTTTGAACAAGGTAATGCACTACTAAGCAGTGCCAATCATGACGATAGACCTTTTAGTCTCATTTTATTAGATTTTGATAATTTTAAGGGTATTAATGATGTACATGGTCACTTTATTGGTGACCTTTGTTTAGTTGAAATTACGAAAACGATTCAAAAACATTGTCGTGAACAGGATATATTCTCACGTATTGGGGGCGAGGAATTCGTTATCGCCCTACCAGATACGACTTTGCAAGAAACTAATAATATAGCCGAGTCCATTAGATTAGCTATTAGCAAACAAGTTATAACAACTGAAAAAAATACTAGCATTACTTGTACCGCAAGTTTTGGTATCACAAGCCGTACTAAAGCGAATGAGCAAATAAGAAATTTAATGATGCAAGCGGATAAAGCACTATACTCTGCAAAAAATCAAGGAAGGAACCGCGTACAAATTTTCACTCACGGTTAGGCTTTGTTGATCTTTCGAGCTTGTTTTTGCTTCGACTTATTGGGGATTTATACATGGGAGAGCCTTTGACATGTGCTTTTTCCACATTTAAAGGCAATTACGCAGTAAAAATCCCCAAGACTTACTTTTTAAAGCACGATTTAACTTAGTTTAACTTATCTAAACAGCACTTATTTTATCAAATTTAGCTCATCATTTGTTTCGAACTCTTCTTTGCTCGTAGACAATTTAGACGATTTTTCTGTTAATTCAACCTGTTCTATTTTTTCAAAACGATTGGTTATTTTATTCGCTGATGTATGAATTTGCTTAACATCTGTTGCTGCTTGGTCGATATGCTTCGCAAGGTTAGCAAATCGGGTTTTGAACCGATTAAAGTCTTGACCAAGATCAGATAAATGCGCTTGAATAATGTGGATCTGCTGCCTTGTTGCCTCATCTTTCAATACTGAACGAGCTGTAGTTAAAATTGCCATTAGAGTAGTCGGAGATGTCAACCAAACTCGTTTCTTATTAGCGTAATCAACTAAATCACTTTGATGCGCATGAATTTCAGCGAATATCGCTTCTGCAGGAATAAACATAACAGCGCCATCTGCTGTTTCATTGTTAATTAAGTATTTATCGCTAATATCATTAATGTGCTTTTTTATATCAAGCTTAAATTGGCGCTCTGCTGATTTTCTATCGTGATCGCCAAGGGTGTTATCCGCCATTTTTCGATAACTTTCAAGAGGAAACTTAGAATCAATTACAACATTACCTGTGGGTGCTGGCAAAAACAACATGCAGTCAGCCACCTTCCCATTAGACAAAGTATGTTGTAAAGAAAAACTTTGCTCAGGCAATACATTGCGAATAAGGGAATTTAATTGTACCTCCCCAAATGCACCACGGGAGCGCTTATCCGCTAAAACCTCTTGTAAGCTAACAACATTAGAAGAGAGCTCGGTTATTTTCTTTTGTGCATCATCAATTAACGCTAAGCGTTTTAAAATATCAGTAAAAGTTTTAGTGGTTTTATCAAAGCCATCACTTAAACGTTGTTCTACTTGTTTACTAATGTCAGTTAATTCTTGCTTGGTGGTCGAGGTCAGTTCATTCATTCGCTTAGAAAGTTGCTCTGAGTTTGCCAGTAAAGATTTACTAAGCTCTTCCCGGTTTGCTTGTGTTGCTTTATTTAAATGTGTGGTTAATTGCTCTAAAGAGCTTAACTGTAGTTGATTAAATTGATCTTTTTGTTCGCCTAATTGTCTTAACAGCTTTATTCTAAGATCTGCTATTTGCTGTTCAAAATAAGTTTTCAACTCCGTTTGTTGCTGTGCTAAATGTTGATGGTTTAAGGTAAGTTGTTGCTGTTGATGACGTTGGGTACTTTCATTTAACTCCGTGGTAGAAGCCAGCTTTATTACCGCCTCTTGCTGCAGTGCTAAAAGCTGTTGCTGGTTTTTAATCACGCGATTTGTTTTTACCCATAAAACAACGCTTGTTAACCAAGAGAGTACAATCACTGCGCCTATTGCACAAAATGCTATAAAGGTATTATCTGCAAAAGAAAATGTCATAATTTTTTATCTTAGTCACGTATAAGTTTCACTATAGATAATGGTGACATTTATTAAAACTCTTGTCTACAAATACTGTATATAACATCAGTTAATATAGATATTCATACCGTCAATAACATTGCGGTAAATAAACATTAATAAACATTAATAAACATTAATAAACTAAGACACATAAAAAAACACGCGTTTAATTTGCGTGTTTTTAATAAGGTCGGTTAAAGTTTTAACTGAAGATTATTTAGCGAGGTGTTTATTCATCCAACTAAATACTTCTTGATACCAAACCACTAAATTATCAGGTTTTCTTATATGATGATCTTCTGTTGGAAACATCACTAATCGACTATCAATACCTTTACGCTGTAGTGCGGTAAATGCCCCTAAAGATTGAGCATAAGGGACACGATAATCAAGTTCTCCTTGAATCACTAACATAGGCGTTTGCCAATTATCTACCAATGCCGATGGATTAAACTTGCTGTAATCGCTACTCACTTCAGCTGAGAAGTCAGTTTTAAATGGTGCGCCACCTAAATCATGCTCAGGAAACCATAACTCCTCTGTAGACTGATAAAAACTAGGCATATCAAATAATCCAGCATGATTAATAATACATTTAAAGCGCTCAGGCCAATTACCTGCAAACCAGTTCATCATGTAACCACCGTATGATGCGCCTAGTGCACAAGCATTATCACCATCTAGCCAAGGTTGGCTTTTTACCGCGTACGCTAAACCTTTCTGTAAATCTTCAAAAGGTTTACCGCCCCAATCTCTGGCAATAGAGTCTGTAAATTCTTGACCGTAACCTGTCGAGCCATGAAAATCGACCATAACTACCCCATAGCCTTGAGCTGCCCATAACTGTGCATTCCAACGGTAGTGAAACATATTACCAAAGCTGCCTTGTGGACCGCCATGAACTAAATAAGCAATTGGGTAAGTTTTTCCTTGTTGAAAGTTCGCAGGCTTTAGCCAATAACCATACACTTGTTCGTTGTTCCAACCTTTAAAGCTAAATTGCTCGAATTCACTAAAAGTAATGTCTGTCAGTTTTTCTTTATTAATTTGAGTCAGTTGCTTTAACCCATAACCGTCTTTAGAAATTGAAAAGATATCTTTAGGGCTATTCAAGCTATGACGAGTAAAATAAAGAGTATCCTTTGATATTGCAATATCACCTGCTGTACCCGAATCATAAACCGTACGTACATCCCCAAACTCAGGGTTGATCTCAAATATACTCACCTGACCAACATCTTGTGCAGTTACAAATAAGCTCCGGTTATCATCTGAGAAAATTAATGATTTAACAGAACGATCCCATTGATGGGCAATATCCATCACCTTGCCATTGGCATTATCGCGAAGTTTTATTGAATATTTATCTGATTCATAACCTGGTATAGCCATAGCCTTGTAAGCAAGAAAACGCCCATTAGATGAGAATACAGGGCTTGCATCCCACGCTTTATTCGCTTGGGTTATATTGTTGACTTGGTAAGTAGAATTAGCGGTTAAATCCACTTCGAATAAATCAAAGTTAGTGCTCCACGCCTGATCTTTTGCTGGTGCTTTCGCAGAAAATACAACCGACTTACCTTCTGGGTGCATGGCAACTTGATCAATTCCTGCAATATCAGTTTTCCAGTCTGGAATTAAATCTGTCGCTTTCGTTATCATGCCTTCATTTAATGCCTGAGCAATAAAGATATGATCGTTATATTCAGTCGTCCATACATCCCAATGACGCACCATTAATTGATCATAAACACGAACTTGATGCTTCTTTTTCTCATCAGCGTCTTTTGCATCAATTGTGCATTGTAAGGTTTTACAACCTGGCTTAACGTTAAGAGATAATGTAAAAACTTTACCATTGTCGCTTACCTTAAAGCCGTTTACGTCAATGGGTAAATCAGTAATTTGCTTTGACTCACCACCTGCGAGAGGGAGCTGCCAAATTTGGGATAAGCCACTACGTGACGATAAAAAATATAAACTAGCCCCATCGGCTGCAAATATGACATTACTTTCAGCGTTTTTATGACTGGTTAGTTGCTGGACTTTTCCGGTTGTAAGCTCTTGAAGGTATAGGTGATTACTTTTAGATAATGCGCCTTTTTTCAAGCCATATACTAAAAAATCTCCTTGGGGAGATAATTGCACGTTATGAAGTTGATTAAGATTGTTGAGTGTTTCAACAGTAAATTGTTCTGCGTTAATATTCACAGACAATAAAGAAGGGAGTGCTATTAAAGCAATGCTTTTAAGTATTTTTTTTATCATGTTTACTTCTTCTTAAGTGAGGAGCTTCTTTAGATAAGGAATGGGTAACCACTCCTTATCTAAATACCTTTTTTAGCAATAACTATACAAAGTCCGTAAGCTATTGTTTTAATTTTGCGTCTAGTTCTTCAATTTTTGCCTGCCAAATAGCAGGACCTGTTACATGTGCAGATTCGCCATTACTGTCAACAGCAACAGTTACTGGCATATCTTCAACTTCAAATTCGTAAATAGCTTCCATACCCATGTCTTCAAAAGCTATAACTCGTGCTTTTTTAATTGCTTTTGACACTAAATATGCCGCTCCGCCCACAGCCATTAAATAGACCGACTGATGATCTTTAATGGTTTGAACAGTTTGAGCACCACGCTCAGCTTTACCAATAGTACCTAACAAGCCAGTTTCAGCTAACATCATTTTAGTGAATTTATCCATACGAGTAGCTGTGGTAGGTCCTGCAGGACCAACAGCTTCATTACCTACAGCATCAACTGGGCCGACGTAATAAATAAATTTATTTTTAAAGTCCACCCCTTTTGGCAAACCTTCACCAGAGGCTAATAATTGCTCTATACGCTTGTGAGCAGCATCTCGCCCCGTTAATATTTTACCGCTTAATAAAACGGTTTCGCCTGTTTTCCACTCGCTAATATCAGCTTTAGTTAAACCATCTACATTTACGCGACGAACATTTTCACCAACTTCCCAAGTGATTTCCGGCCACTCTTCTAATTTAGGCGGCGTTAAATCGGCAGGTCCAGAGCCATTTAAATGAAAGTGTACATGACGAGTAGCCGCACAATTTGGGATCATTACAACAGGCTTTGATGCTGCATGAGTCGGACAGCTATTAATTTTAACATCGACTACCGTCGTTAATCCGCCTAAACCTTGAGCACCAATACCTAATTTATTCACACGCTCGTATATTTCTAGACGCAACTCTTCTTCAGCATTTTGTGGACCACGGTCAATAAGCTCTTGAATGTTTACAGGATCCATTAAACTTTCTTTTGCTAATACTCCTGCTTTTTCAGCCGTACCACCAACACCTATACCTAACATGCCAGGAGGACACCAGCCCGCCCCCATTGTTGGTAAGGTTTTTACTACCCAGTCAGCAATCGAGTCGCTCGGGTTTAGCATAACCATTTTAGTTTTATTTTCACTGCCACCACCTTTAGCAGCAATCATAACTTCAACTTCATTACCTTCAACTAAATCAATATGCACCACTGCTGGTGTGTTATCTTTAGTATTGACTCGTTTGCCTGTTGGATCTGCAACAATAGAAGCACGCAACGGGTTGTCAGGGTTTAAATAAGCACGTCGTGTACCTTCATCAACCATTTGTTGCACTGTCATGTCAGTTTTATCCCACTGAACCGCCATACCAACTTTAACAAAACAAGTAACGATACCAGTATCTTGGCAAATAGGACGTTTGCCTTCAGCTGACATTCGAGAGTTAATTAAAATTTGAGCAATAGCATCTTTTGCTGCTGTGCTTTGTTCCTTGTTATACGCTTTTTCTAATGCTTGAATAAAATCAATTGGGTGGTAATAAGAAATGTATTGCAATGCATCTTCAATACTTTCTATTAAATCTTGCTGTTTAATGATCGCCATGGTTGCCCTCTAATTTTCGTAAACTGAAATTTTTCTATAGTTAACAGTATCGAACTATACCAAACTATAATGGAAAGTTGTAAAATTGCCGATATCATACCTTGCTTGATATATCGCTACCAGATTATATCGTTCTATCGATAGTAAAATAGTGCGATTAATACGGTTTCAAACAGATCAACATGATTAAATGCAGATAAAGCAACTAAAACGTTGAATACATAAGTGAATACATTGCCAAACGAAAATACTATTAAGCTTACGATTGATCATTTATCGATAATCGATCCAGAAAGTAACACCAAGGTTTTACCTTTAACTTTGTTTACCCCTTTATCATCAATGTCTTGGTCAATATGGTTAGACTCTTGTCAAAGTGAGCATATAGATAGTCGCTTTGATATTTTAGTTTGGCAACCAGAAACAACACTTTGTACTTTTGGTTTAGAAACACATATTAAAAACGCTCAAGATGAATTACATATTAGCGAAGACGATCCGCTACTCTTAGTTGAGCAATACAAAGCTCAATTGTTCAGCCAATCATCTATTGAAAATTTAACAAATGATCCTGAATTATCTCTACCATTTGTAGGTGGTGCTTTAGGTTATCTTTCTTACGATCTTGGCAGAAGATTTGAACAACTGCCTGAAAAAACTGAACACGACTTATCTTTACCTGACATGGCAATCGGAATTTATAATCAAGCGATTGTTTTTGACAAAAAAAAACAGTGTGCTTATTTAATTTGCCCTGACAATAAAAGACATGAAATAACCGCTTTTTTACAGCAGCAATTAGCAAGCAGCCCAACGGAAGAACTTGAAGCTTTTAAGTTAACGAATTCTTGGCAGTCAAATATTGATAAACAACAATATCAGCAAAAATTTGAGCAAGTAAAAGACTATCTTTACAGTGGTGATTGTTATCAAATAAATTTAGCACAACGCTTTAGTGCCTCTTATACTGGTGACGAATTTCAAGCTTACCAAGCACTTAGATTAAGCAATAACGCACCATTTTCAGCTTTTATGCGTTTTGATAATGCTGCTATTTTAAGTATTTCGCCAGAGCGTTTTCTTAGCGTTGAACATAAAAATGTACAAAGTAAACCGATCAAAGGCACTATCCCCCGAAGTGATAACGAACAAATTGATCGACAAAATGCCCAAACTCTAAAGAACTCGCTCAAAGACAGAGCAGAAAACGTAATGATTGTTGATTTGCTTAGAAATGATATCAGCAAAGTGTGTCAACCAGGCAGTGTTATTGTGCCTGAGTTATTTAGTATTGAAAGCTTTCCAGCTGTTCACCATTTAGTTAGTACGGTTGAAGGTAAACTATCAAACGAATTTAATAATACTGATTTACTTCGAGCTGCTTTTCCTGGAGGGTCAATTACTGGAGCGCCTAAAATTAGAGCAATGGAGATTATTGAAGAGCTTGAGCCTAATCGACGTAGCGTTTATTGTGGCTCTATTGGCTATATTTCCGCTTGTGGTAATATGGATACAAGCATTACTATTCGTACCCTTATATGTGAGAAAAACTCAATACATTGTTGGGCTGGTGGTGGTTTAGTGGCTGATTCGACACTCGAAAGTGAATATCAAGAAACCTTTGATAAAGTAGAAAAAATACTGCCCGTTTTAAGTAAGCTGTAAAGGGAACTTATGTATGACTAAAAATGAATTTTTACATCGTTTTCAGCTACGCTCCTTAACTGATTCTATTCATAGTTTTCAATATCAACGCACTTTAAAAAGTGCGGCAGTGCTTATTCCTATCGTAGAGACAACCTTATCCGATAATACTCAACAGCTTGATATTATTTTAACTAAACGCGCTGAACACCTAAAACACCACGGTGGACAAATTAGTTTTCCAGGTGGAAAAGCCGAGCCTTACGACAAAAACTTAATTAGTACCGCCATTCGCGAATCACAAGAAGAGATTGGTTTAAAACCTAATAATGTAGAAATTGTTGGCCAATTACACCCCTACCAAACAATTAGTGGTTATATTGTTACTCCCATTATTGCTTTTATCCCTTGCGAGCAAAGCTTCATTTTAGATGACAATGAAGTAGCTGAAATTTTTCAAGTTCCTTTGCATCACTTCTTAAATAATAAAAATCATCATTTCGTTAATGTACTACAAAAAGAAATTCAGCATAAAGTGCACTTTATGCCTTACCAACACTATAATATTTGGGGAGCTACGGCGGCTATGCTCAAAGATTTAATTGCGCACTTAGACTAAGGCTCAAATAAGCAACTGTAATAGCTTAAAATCTCAATCAAATGAGTTTATACAAAAACAATGAGCTCACATTACTATTAATTATTGTTCAAACTTTATCGAAAAAAGTAACATCTTTAGCAACAAAGATAAAATGCAACCCCCTTCGCATATCCTTAGCGAATCAATTTAATTGTTCTACACTTATTTATTGTTATTCAACCATTTTATGGAATATTTAACTTGATGCAATTTTAATAACTTTAAGTTAACATTACCGAAGATTATTTTATTTTTTGACAATTTAAGCAAAATTTATTCAGGTTTTAATTATGATTAGTGTATTTGATATGTTTTCCATTGGTATTGGACCCTCTAGTTCTCATACTGTTGGGCCGATGAAAGCAGCCAAGTTATTTACTGACTTGTTAGTGTCGCAAAATTTATTAAATGATGTTGACCGAGTTAAAACAGAGTTATTTGGCTCGTTAGGTCAAACAGGTATAGGTCATGGCACAGGTAAAGCCGTTATTTTAGGTTTATCGGGAGAAACCCCTGAAAATATTCCTGTTGACTCAATTGAGTCAATTTTAGCTGATGTCGTTGCAAGCCAAAAAATATCTTTAGCTGGAACTCATATTGTTAATTTCCCAAAAGATAATGCCATTATTTACCATCGTAGGAAAACACTACCCGCTCATGCCAATGGTATGACGATTTATGCTTATAAAAACGATCAGCTACTACTAGAACGTACTTATTACTCAATAGGTGGCGGATTTATTGTTGAAGCAAGTGACTTTGAAAAAGAAAAAGATAAGGCACTTTCTTTGCATAGCAGTATTGAGCGCCCTCACCTATTCTCCACTGCAGATGAGTTACTAAAAGAAGCCGAACATCACGGTTTAAGTATTAGCACCATTATGATGAATAATGAAAAATGCTTAAATGATGAAGCGACCATTAGGGAAAAACTGGTGAAAATTTGGCAAGCAATGCGAGCAAGTGTTGACCGAGGTATCGCAACGGAAGGTATTTTGCCAGGAGGTTTGAAAGTTATGCGTCGAGCGCCTGCACTTCATCGTTCGTTGAGTGTTAAAAATGATAACGACCCGTTAACTGCTATGGATTGGGTAAACTTATTTGCTATGGCTGTTAACGAAGAAAATGCAGCAGGTAGCCGAGTTGTTACGGCCCCGACCAATGGTGCTGCGGGAATACTTCCTGCCGTTTTATGTTATTACGATAAGTTTGTTAAACCAGTATCAGACGAAGACTGTATTCGCTATTTATTAACGGCCGCTGCTATTGGCATTTTATATAAAACCAATGCATCAATCTCTGGCGCAGAAGTGGGCTGCCAAGGTGAAGTGGGGGTTGCCTGTTCAATGGCTGCTGGTGCATTAACTGAAATAATGGGAGGTAGCCCTAAACAAGTAGAAAATGCAGCAGAAATTGGTATGGAGCATAACTTAGGGTTAACATGTGACCCAGTTGGTGGTTTAGTTCAAGTACCTTGTATTGAGCGAAATGCAATGGGGTCAGTTAAAGCCATTAACGCATCAAGACTTGCACTGCGTGGTACTGGTACTCAAAAGGTTTCTCTAGATAAAGTGATTAAAACCATGTGGGAAACAGGCAACGATATGAAAACTAAATACAAAGAAACATCGCGTGGTGGTTTAGCTGTAAATATTATTGAATGTTAATCTGATTAACTAGATAAATAGCAGGTAATAAAAAAGCTGACAGTTAATTGTCAGCTTCATCCCATCATGAAAATTGAGAATCATGATTATCGCGTCGGTAATTTAATATCCGCTAAGAATGCATCTATTTCAGTATTATTTTTTAATAACATCGCTTTAGTAACTACATCTTTATTTAAATGTGGCGCAAAACGTTCTATAAAATCAAACATATAACCACGTAAAAATGTGCCTCGTCTAAAGCCTATTTTTGTGGTGCTCGACTTAAATAAATGACTAGCGTCTAATACGACTAAATCACTATCAATTTTTTGATCCACTGCCATTGTAGCAATCACACCAATGCCGACACCTAATCGTACATAGGTTTTTATTACATCAGCATCTGTAGCAGTAAAGGCAATTTTAGGCTCTAAACCGGCACTATCGAATGCCCGATCAAGCTCAGAACGTCCAGTAAAACCAAAAACGTAAGTCACTAATGAATATTTAGCAATATCCTCAATTGTTAAACTATCACGCTTTTTCGCTAACGGATGATCTGGACGAACAATAATACTACGATTCCAATGATAGCAAGGCAGCATAATTAAATCGTTATACAAATGGAGTGATTCTGTCGCAATAGCAAAGTCTGCATCACCTTTAGAGGCTGCCGCACTAATTTGTGCTGGCGTACCTTGAGACATGTGTAAGGAGACCTTCGAATACTTTTTAATAAAGCCTTGAATAACCTCTGGCAGTGCATAACGAGCCTGTGTATGCGTGGTCGCAATGCGTAACTTACCTTCATCAGGTTGAGTGTGCTCTCTGGCAACCGCTTTAACGGCTTCGACTTTCGATAATATCTGCGTCGCGATATTAATCACTTCATTACCTGCAGAAGTTACGTGGGTAAGATGTTTGCCGCTTCGGCCAAAGATTTGAATTCCCAGTTCATCTTCAAGCATTCTAACCTGCTTGCTAATTCCTGGTTGAGAAGTAAATAAGCTTTCTGCCGTAGCAGAGACATTTAAATTATTGTTGAGGACCTCAACAATATAACGAAGTTGTTGCAGTTTCATAGTTTAATTTCTAATATTTTCTTATTCCAAAAATATATACTTAATTGAACATTTATTCCATATAATTTTTTACTTTTGTAAATAAAAGTCAACAATTAACGATTTTTTTACAAAAAAAATTCAAGTTTACAACTTTATTTTTATCAAAATATGTGAACAGGTCTTTTTTCAGTTATATTTATTAAGATTAGAGAGTTTATCACTATGCTTAGCAGAGCATTTTTTGTAGACTGCTAACAGTCGTTTGATTTATTTAAAATAATGAGTATTAAACATGATCGCTATTATAGTTGGTTTAATCATTGCCCTAATTGTTTTTGTTGTCGTTGTAAATGTGATGCAGCAACATAAAGAAAAATTAGAAGCTGAAAAGCGTGTACAAGTTGCAAAACAGAAAGCGATAATTGATGAAACTGAAGAAATCATCTTAAATTTAACGCACTTACCACCTAACCCCGGTATTATCGAAGTATTAAACCGTCGCAGTTTAAATGCCGCTAAAACAATGCAAAAGTTAATGCCCGAGGCTAAGAACATTAAAAAGCGTGTTCAAGAGCTAGACGCTCGTTTAAAAGCTTCAGTTGAACTAGCTCAAAATCAAAGTGTTTCTGAAGAGGTTTTTATTCTTCCTGATAACGAACAGCAATTAATTGCAATTCTTCAGTGTATAAAAAAATTAAGAGCAATTTTAAAATCAGAACAATCTAAAGGCATTTTAGATGCAGCTACCTTTATGAAGCAAGATCAACGTCTTGATGCGATGCAATTAAGAATCAATATTGAAAGTTTAGCCAAGCGTGGTATGCAAGCATATAACAAAGAAATGCTAGGCTCTGCTCGCCAATATTTTGAAAAAGCTTTACAAACCTTGTCGAGTCATCCGATTAAAAGCGAATATATCACGATGAAACAAGAAGAGCTCAGTAATAAACTTGAAGAGATAACCGATGCGTTAAAAAACACCAATGCTAAAGATGCCGCTAAAAAAGCGAAAGACGCTGAAGATGATTTAGATTTGTTATTTCAACCTAAGAAAAAATGGTAAATTAAATTTGCTTTTATTTAACGTCAGCCAGCACTAAGCTGGCTGTTTTATTTAAACTTTAAACTACAATTATTGTGTCTAAACTCGCTATTATTAACCTTCCTTCCTTTTTACGCCGTGTAATGAAAGCTTACGCAATTAAAGCGCATATCCGAAGCCAAGGAGGAGACTTACATCGAATTGGTCGCTCAAGGAATTGGCAGCTTAAAATTGAACGCCATAAGATAATTGACGTTGTACAATTAATAGAAAGTGCTGACGAGCCAAGTTGGTTATGGGTTTCAAAGTTACTTCGTCAGCAAAATGAACATTTGAGTTATGAAGAAATTATGGATATAGCAAAAAGAAACTCAGGTATAACCATAAATGAATTAGTAATCAAAACTGACTGTACCATAGCAGAAGCGCGAAAAGTTATTGATGAATTAGAAGGTTTATAACACTCAAGTTAACTCAAATTAAAGACATAAAAAAACGTTCATCATGAACGTTTTTTGTTTTAAGCATACCAAGCAGAAGATTACGCTTCTTTAGTGGTCTTTTTAGGTTTAGTGGCCTTTTTTGCTTTTGGCTTTGCTTTCGCTTTAGCCTTTGCTTTTTTTACCGGAATTTCTTCTACCCATTTATTATCAATAAATTTGGCATTCCAACCCGTTGCTTTACCTTCAACTTCAGACATTACATATTGTTCTTTAGTTTTACGGCTATAGCGAACTACTGCTAAGTTACCGTCAGGATCTTGCACAGGTGCATCAGCTAAATAGTAGAACTTAGATGAAATTCGATCTCTAAATTGTTGCAGTTCTGCAACTTTAGGCGCACGTGTTTCTCTGGAGCGAGGGAAAGTGTTGGCGGCTAAAAAGATACCCGCAGCGCCATCTCTTAAAACAAAATGGGCATCGGATTTTTCACAAGGTAATTCAGGTAACTGAACAGGATCTTCTTTTGGCGGCGCAGCTTCACCATT
Source organism: Colwellia sp. SU-HH01217 (assembly GCF_057543495.1). Taxonomy (NCBI): domain Bacteria; kingdom Pseudomonadati; phylum Pseudomonadota; class Gammaproteobacteria; order Alteromonadales; family Colwelliaceae; genus Colwellia; species Colwellia sp. SU-HH01217. The sequence continues at coordinate 286,650 of NZ_BAAJLX010000005.1, forward strand.
GGCCAAGAGCTTACGAGTATTTTTACACTCGTCATTAGTACAATCAAAGTATTTGCCAAAACGACCTGACTTTAATTCCATTTCTGACTGACAACGATCACACTCTAAAATAGGGCCGTCATAGCCTTTAATTTTAAAAGTGCCTTTCTCTAACTCTATGCCATCACAAACTGGGTTATTGCCACAAACGTGCAACTTGCGTGTTTCGTCTATTAAGTAACTGTCCATTGCTGTGCCACATTTATCACAACGGTGCATTGCTCTTAATGCTTCTGTTTCGGCATCTTCAGCTAATACACTTACCGCTTCTTCACCAGGAGTTAAGTTCATCGTTGTTGTACAACGCTCCTTAGGCGGTAAAGAGTAGCCTGAACAACCTAAGAACACACCGGTAGAAGCCGTTCTAATGCCCATTTTACGACTACATGTTGGGCAATCAATGTCTGTTAGGATAGGTTCATTATTACGCATACCACCGTCTTCAACTGGCTTGTCTGCTATAGTGAGTTGTTCAATAAAATTCGTATAAAACTCGTCTAATACAGCTTTCCAATCAGCTGTTCCGCCAGCAATCTCATCAAGCTCTTGCTCCATGTTGGCAGTAAAATCAAAACTCATTAGCTTTTTGAAGCTCATTGACAACGAGTCTGTCACTATTTCACCCATTTTTTCAGCATAAAAACGCTTCTTCTCTAAACGGGCATAACCTCGATCTTGAATAGTTGAAATAATAGAGGCATAGGTTGAAGGACGACCGATACCACGTTTTTCTAATTCTTTTACTAACGAAGCTTCACCAAAACGTGCTGGTGGCTTGGTAAAATGTTGAGTCGGTGTTAGTAAGTCTAGCGTTAATTTATCGCCAACAGCTAAATCAGGCAGATGTTTATCATCGCCTTTAGCTAATTGAGGGTGTACTTTTGTCCAACCATCAAACTGCATAACACGGCCTTTGGCTTTTAAATCAAAGTCTGAAGCACCGACGGTTAAAGTACTTACGGTGTATCGTGCTGCTGTCATTTGACAAGCAACAAATTGACGCCAAATTAGGTCATATAGCTTTTTACAATCAGCGTCCATATCTGTCATCAATGCTGATTCTAACTTAACGTTCGAAGGTCTTATGGCTTCATGCGCCTCTTGAGCCCCAGCTTTAGAGCCATAAGTCTTTGCTTTTTCAGGCAAGTAATTTTCACCATAGGTGTCAGCAACATAACTGCGACACATTTCAATTGCATCTTTACTTAAGTTCGTTGAATCGGTACGCATATAAGTGATATGACCCGCTTCATATAAACGTTGCGCAAGCCCCATGGTGCGTTTAACACCATAACCTAGCTTAGTACTTGCTGCTTGTTGTAAAGTTGAAGTAATAAAAGGAGCTGATGGTGTACTTTTAGAAGGTCTGTCTTCTCGTTTTTTTACGGCAAAATCAGCTTTCTCTAAAACAATTAACGCTTTATTGGTGTCTGTTTCATTGGTTGGTTTAAACGCCTTACCACTTTGATGCGTTACGTCTAACTGTAACGCTTGCTTATTTTCAGCAGTGGTATCAGCCACCACTTCCCAAAATTCTTGTGGGTCAAACGCTTTAATTTCTCGTTCACGTTCAACAACAAGCTTTACCGCAACTGACTGAACCCGCCCTGCTGATAATCCTCTGGCAACCTTCTTCCATAATAATGGACTCACCATAAAGCCAACAACACGGTCTAAAAATCGTCTTGCTTGTTGAGCATTAACGCCAGGCATACTTAACTCACCCGGTGTAGCAAATGCTTGTTGAATTGAGCTTTCTGTAATTTCGTTAAAGACTACGCGGCGAAACTTCTCGTCTTCACCACCTATAATCTCTTTTAAATGCCAAGCAATCGCCTCTCCCTCGCGATCCAAATCGGTTGCGAGATAAACAATATCAGCTTTGTCTGCTAATTTCTGTAATTCGGCTACAACCTTTTCTTTACCAGGCAGTATTTGATAATTTGCAGCCCAGTTTTTTTCAGGATCGATACCCATTCGATTAACTAATGCAACTTTTTCACGTTTAGCTTTATATTTGGCTTTAGCTGCAGGAGTCATTTTTCGTACTTCAGCAGGTGACTTAGTTGCTGCTTTTTTCCCCGTACTGCTATGAGGTAGATCACGGATATGACCCACGCTTGATTTAACGATGAAATCTTTACCCAAATATTTATTTATTGTTTTCGCTTTGGCTGGCGACTCGACAATAACTAATGATTTTGCCATATATTTTAAGTTTCCTGCAAAATAGACAAATTATTTTCAGTCTATTTATTCATAAGTAGAATTTATAAGTATCCATAAAAGAAGCAGCGAGCTTTCTTTAACTGTCATGGCATACCTGTAAAGATAAATTAATCTTTTTAATAAAAACGATGCATAACTATTAGTAGATATATCGATAAATATGCAAAGTAACAAGTAATTATTTTTATATTCTTTATACGGGATTCACCTAATTAGCTCTTTTAGCTATAATAAACCACGTTTCTGGCGCAATCATAATAGACTTTGCATGAAAACATAAGAGGTGATTCATAATAAAATAATGACATTTTATTATTTGGCTATTAAAAGCGAGATAAATTTACTTGATTATTATTTTATTTTAACCGAATTGTCACCAGTAAAAATTCAATAAATTCAAAAACTCGCAGTTATTAAACTGAATCGTTTATTAATACCTTAACTGCGAATACCCGATAAATAAACAACAAGAGATTATTTATGGACACTTCATGGTCACATTTACAGAATAAACTAGAAAATTGCTTATGCCCTCCTGGAAACGGTGTTTTTACAGTTAATACTGCAAAAGAGCGTAAAGAGCGCCTTCATCAAGCGATATTTGGACAATCAATCGATGTTGATAACTTATGGAAACAATCATTAAAAAACCTACCAGATAGCTCTAAAGCTGTTATTTTAGGTATTGCTTCAGATTGCGGTGGTGGAATTTTAAGAGGAGCAAACTGGGGACCATTATTTATTCGTTCAACGTTATTAGAACAATACCCAGAATTGACAGCTTTCGACTTAGGCGATGTACGAGTTATCCCTCATTTACTTGCCGATAAGTATTTAAATGAAGCTACATTATCGAACTGTCGTAAGGCACTATATCAAGATGAACAAAGTAAATTCGCTGTTAGCCCATTAACTATCACAGAAGATGTATTACATGATTTTTATCAAACGTTTCCTAATAAAGGCATCTTTGGTTTAGGTGGTGATCATAGTGTTAGCTACCCATTAACTAAAGCTTATTTACAAGCGAAAAAGCAACAAGGCATACGCGCTGCAATTATCCATTTTGACGCACATACTGACTTACTCGTTGAGCGTTTAGGCATCGATTTATGTTTTGGTTCTTGGTGTACTCATATTTTAGAAGATTTACATCAACCACATCATTTAATCCAAGTAGGTATTCGCTCAAGTGGCAGACCTAAATCACACTGGGAAGAAACCTTTGGCGTAAAACAACATTGGGCGAATGAAATTAAAGAACAAGGTGTTGAAGCAACAATTGAAAATATAATGGCCCAATTGGACACTGAGAATATTGACGAGCTTTATGTCAGTTTTGACATCGATGCAATAGACGATAGCTTTGCGTCGGCAACAGGAACCCCTGAGCCTGATGGTATCATGCCAGAAGAAGCAATGAGTATCTTACGGGCTTTAGCTACCAAGTACCCTATTACTGGCGCTGACATGATGGAAATAGCTCCTTTTACCGATAGCTCAGGCTTAGGCATTGCCGCTCAAGAAAAAACATTAAAGGTTGGTGGTGAAATTTCTGCCTTTTTAATTGGTGAAATGAATAAGTAACTTTTTTAAACAGCTTAATTTTCAACTAGCATACGAAAATATAACGGTAATTTTATTATATTTTCACATAAAATTAAGACATAAAAAAACCGCTTTAAAAGCGGTTTTTTTTATTAACTAAACAAGCTAATCAGTCGTTGTACAGTCTGCTGTTTTACCAAAAGGCCCATTTGTACCTAAGCCAATAGTTGCAGGTGTTGTATCTTCTTTAATCACATCAGCTGATAATACTGGAAGGGTAAATATAGTGCTCGCCGCACTTTCAGTGCCATTTACTCTTGCTGAAAAAATTAGCTTAACATCAACAAAGTGTGCGTAACTTTCTGCGTATAGAATATCAATTTCTGCTAAACCATTTACATCAGTAGTGACTTCACCAGCTGCAGCAACTACGTTGCCAGGGGTTAGCATACCATTATTATTCGTATCTTCACTTGTTCCATCATCGAAAGAATCTAAAACACCGTCAAGATTAAGATCTTCATTTGGACAGGTTATCATAGAAGAAAAACCATCTTCATGAAGAGCTACCCAAGCTTTAAACTCACCAGCTTCATCATAAGTTTTAGTCCAACGTCCTTTACTGAATTGATAAGGAATTGCAGAAACTGTTACATCAACATTTTCAACGGGGTTTGAATCTACATCAGTTACGAAAACGGTATATCTTTTATTATAGGTTGTATCGTTATGCTGAATGATAGTATTACCTGTACCTAAAGATATAAATAATTCACGATTAGATACTGTTAATGTAACTGTATCCTTTTTAGTATCATTTTCTCTAACTGTCGCGGTAATTGAAACACCATCTTTAGCTGAAATACCTTTTGAGGTATATACCGTTGAAGTTGCACCATTACTATCAGTTTGCCCACTTGCTGGGAAGATAGTACCACCATTGGTATCAGTTAAAGTAAAGTCGATCATTTTGTTTTTTACTAAATTACCATTTTCATCTTTAACAACAACAGAAATAGTTGATGTTTGTCCATCAGGACCAACTGATGCAGGAGACGCTTGTGCTGCAATCGTGCCTACAGTTTCAGCTACAAATTCAATTTCAATTTGATTATTTAAAACAACATCGCCATCTGTGCCCGTAAAAGTAATTAACGCTTTACCTGCATCATCAGAAGTAACATCAACTGAAACCACTCCGTTAACAGTTTGTGCATTAGCAACATTTAACGAACCACGCGTAGTAGTAAACTCTACTAATGTACCATCAGCAACAGATTGTGAAGCACGAGTCCAAGTTAAAGTGATTGTTGCCGTTTTAGATAACAAGACTTCAGGAGCTGTTGATTGGGTAGATGGATTAACAATAATATTTCCATTGCCATCATCGAGTGCTGTAAACAAATAAGAGTCTGTTTGTACAGATACATCTCTACTCGCTTGTGCTCCTAAAGTCGAAGCCAAGATTGTATTTGTACCTCCAGACGTACCAACAACAGTAATAGTAGCTTGGCCATCAGTATCTGTAACTACACTTTCAGGAATGGTAATAGCAGCCACGCCAGTTGACGTATCACTAAGTGAAAGGTTCACTAGAGTGTTACCAATACCTACTCCATCCGAGTTCAATACTTTAACGATAAAGCTATTACTTTCTCCAATGGCTAATGCAGATGAACCAGTTAATGCGATTGAAGTACCAACAACATCAACAGAGAAACTATCAGAAACAAGTGCGCTTGCTGCATCTACAGTAATCGTTCGGTTAGTAGGTGCGTTATCTGTTTTCAAAGTAGCAAAAGCTTTACCATCACTGCCTGTAACAGCCTTAGTGACTTCAATTTGTCCTGAGTCTGCAGTGAAAACAACCGTGACACCTTCCATTAGGTTGTTATTAATATCTTTAGTAATAGCGATTAAAGATATTTCTTGAGAGCCACTTGATGATAATTGCTGACTATCTCCAAACAACGAGATATCGGCAACAGCAGCAACTTCGCCAGCTCCATCACCCTGACTAGTAAATGCAACATAAGCAGCAAGTTCACCAGAAGTAGGTGAAGTAATAGAACCGGTAACAGTACCAGCGCCTGCCGTAGTGCCTGCACTTAAAGTGATTGATGCAACGCCATCACTATTAGTAATTGCCGTGCCAATTTGTGGTGAAAAACTAGCTAACATGTCATTATCGAGAGTAAATGTTACTAGTAAGCCTGAAATAGCTACATCATCTTGTGTAACAGTTGCTGTAACTGTAACAGGTGAAGCCGCACTCACATTTTCATCCGATATTGCCATCGCTAACGTAGTGATAGTTTCATCACCGCCACCGTCTCCACCGCCATTATCATCACTGCCTTCAAGACTTCCGCCCCCACAAGCAATTAATGACATTAAAAATATGGTCAAACTTAAACGTCGAAGCAGTTCCATACAGGTATCTCCATGATCTTTTTATTATTAAACTTCCCACCATCTTAACTGAAAAAAAACCAAAAGGTCACTACCTAATGTAAAAAAGCTGCTTAGAATGGTATTTAATTACGATATTTATTGTTAATCTATAAAAAAAAACAATATTCAAAGATTTTTCATGCTTATTGGGTTAGTTTTTTCTGGTTTAAAATAAGTAAGTCATTATCGAAAATAAGAAATACTAATTTTTATCGACTTACTCAATGTTTACTGCCTAATCACACGTAATAATTACACTTAACTTACAAACGAAAGAATGACATATGAATACAATCAAGAAATTCAGTTTAACAACACGAATCATTATTGGTATGGTCGCTGGCTTTATTATTGGACAGTTGCTTCAATGGTTAATGCCTAACGGTTCTGATCTTGTTATCCCTCTTTACATCGCAGATTTATCATTACGAAATTTTTTAGTCGATGGGATATTTAATATTGGTGGCGAAATTTTTGTCGCTAGTTTAAGAATGCTCGTTGTGCCCTTAGTTTTCGTTTCACTAGTTTGTGGTACATGTTCTTTACAAGATACCACCAAACTTGGCCGTATTGGCGGTAAAACTATTGCTCTTTACTTATTAACGACAGCTATTGCTATTAGTTTTGCGATGTTTATTGCTTTATTGGTAAGCCCTGGAGATGGTGTAAACATGTCTGCTAATACTACGTTTGCTAGTAGAGAAGCACCATCACTTGCTCAAGTATTTATTCAAATGTTTCCAAGCAACCCTTTTGCCGCTTTTGCTGAAGGAAATATGTTACAGGTAATCGTTTTTGCCTTACTTTTTGGTATTTCAACTGTTTTAGCTGGTAAAGCTGGCCAACGTGTTGCTGCGTTTTTTGAAGATCTAAATGAAGTGATCATGCGCTTAGTTACTATTTTAATGAACCTTGCGCCTTACGGTGTGTTCTGTTTAATGTCAACATTATTTACTGATTTATCATGGAGTACCTTTGGTAATTTAATTGTTTACTTTTTAGTAGTACTTACTGCGCTGTTGGCTCATGCCTTTATTACCTATCCACTAGTTTTAAAAACTTTTACAGGGCTTAACCCGGTAATGTTTTTGAAAAAAATGAAAGCAACAGCGCTTTTTGCTTTTTCAACAGCAAGTAGTAATGCCACTATCCCAGTCACGTTAGAGACAGCAACTAAAAAAATGGGAGTTAAAAACTCTATTGCTTCGTTTACCGTGCCACTTGGAGCAACCATTAATATGGATGGTACCGCTATAATGCAAGGGGTTGCGACTGTATTTATCGCTCAGGTATTTAATGTAGATTTAACGCTATCTGATTACTTAATGGTTATTTTAACTGCGACATTAGCCTCTATCGGCACTGCAGGTGTTCCTGGTGTGGGACTAATTATGCTTGCGATGGTGCTTGATCAGGTTGGATTGCCTGTTGAAGGTATTGGACTGATCATTGGTGTAGATCGCATACTCGACATGACAAGAACTGCTGTTAATGTAACAGGTGATACCATGGTAACCATCATTGTGGGTAAAACTGAAAATCAATTAGATGAAGATGTTTTTAATAATGAAGACGCTGGTAAAGAGTTAGAGAAAGTTGATTTTCACCATTTAAAGAGTGAATAAACAGGTCCTAAATATCGACTCTTCTTAACATGTGTTAACTTAACTAAAAAGGCGCTTACTTTAAAAGTAAGCGCCTTTTTAATACATTAATTAACACCCTTTATTACCAACTCTTTACCCATTTACTTGAGCTTAAATTAATTTACATCAGCTTAAATCGATTAAATATAAACATTCAACTAGATGACTCACATCAAATTTACGCTGTGCAAAGTATTTATCGGTTAACTCTCTTGAAGCAAGTTGTTTTATTTGGCAGTATTTATTGGCTGTTAAAAATAATTGTTCGATAGCCTGCTGATTGATAGAAAAAGGCGGACCTGACATTTCGCTTTGAGGGAACTCGATAGAAATAAGGAATAACTGCGTGCCCTTATCTATGAAACTGACCAAATGATTAACGTAAGCTTGTTGCATATCTAAAGGAAGTGCAATAAGTGCAGCGCGATCGTATATCCAATCAATAGATTTGCCGTTCGTTGAAATAACATGGTCAGGTGTCAGTTTTAAAAAGTCACCTTGCCAAAGGGTAATTGAGTCAAAATAAAATTGAGTAAAATTACCACTCCGTTGATTATCTTTATCATCAAGAATTTGCTTTGTTTGATAAGTTATATTGGCATCATTAAAAAAGTCACGACAAGCAATTTCACTTAATTCGCTCCCCGAAACCAACATGCGTTTAGCCAACCAAAACATATCAAGTGATTTACCACACAAAGGGACAAATACATGCCGGTCACTTTCTGTTAGCAATGGCGCTAAGAATTGAGTTAAAAAAGGGTGAACCTCTTCTTGATGAAAGCCTAAAGTATTTCGCTCCCAGCATTTATGCCAAAAAGAGGCGTGCATTTATCTGACCTTACTTAACTTGGAAATGTTCTATTGTTTTGCCATAATTTACCCAAAACATTAGTTACCGATAACGTCGCCGCTTTAGAAAACTTTTCTGCAAGTGTTTTATGCATGGCATATTTAATAGCAACAATATTATGTGATTTACTTTTTGATTGTAGATAATCATCACTGGTTTGAATAGTATCCACTAATCCTAGTTCTAATGCTTTTGTGCCAAACCAATGCTCACCAGTTGCCACCTTAGCTACATCTAAACTAGGTCTGTGCGCTAAGACAAAATCTTTAAATAATACATGTGTTTCTTCCAACTCTTGGGTAAACTTTTCTTTGCCTTTCGGTGTATTTTCACCAAACATTGTTACTGTACGTTTAAATTCTCCAGCAGTGAATTGTTCAAAATCAACATCATTTTTCTTTAGCAATTTATGGAAATTCGGAACTTGAGCAATAACGCCTATTGAACCTAAAATAGCAAAAGGGGCTGAAATTATTTTATTGGCAACACATGCCATCATATAACCACCACTCGCCGCCACTTTATCAACCGATACGGTCAGTGGGATCTCATTTTGTCTAACCCTGTCTAGCTGTGAAGAAGCTAAACCATAACCATGAACCATACCGCCGCCACTTTCAAGGCGAACAAAAACTTCATCGTTTTTATCAGCGACAGATAAAATAGCCGATATTTCTTCTCGCAACGAGGTCACTTCCTTAGCATCAATACTGCCATGAAAATCAACAACAAATAAGCGAGGCTTGTCATCATCTTCACTTTTTCCTGATTTTTTTTCTTCTTTGGCTTTTTCTTTAGCTAGTTTTTTATCTTCTTTTTCTTTCGTTTTTAATTGCTCTTTTGACAATAAAGCATGAGTTATATCATGCTCTACTTGCTCAAATTGCTCAGAAAGATCTGTAATCTCAAGATCACCTTTTTTAGGTTTCTGTTTAATCGCTGCCGCAGTAATTGCGACAATAATAGCGATTACTGCCACAACAAATGTAATTGCTTTAGCTAGAAATAAGCCATATTCATACAAAAATTCCAAACTCTCTCTCCTGAGATAACATTCATTAAAATAATATTGATTTGACGAATGATAAAGATATGGGGATAAATATCCATAAAAAAAGCCTTTAGTTTTCACTAAAGGCTTTAACAACAATTCAAACAGCTATTTCGAACTGATTTCCATTTCACTAATAATATTATTGCCAATATCAGCTTCGCTAAATAATATCGGGCGAAGTACAGATGTTTCTGAATAATATCGATTTTGATCATCGATATGAACAGAGTCAGTATTAGACGATTGTGAGTAACTTAATAACCCGCGTGCACTTGGCCCGTTATCGGTAAAGTTAACAACAAACATCCAGCTAGAACCGTAATTAAGATGGTAGCCATCGGTAGTTAACCCTGAGCTTAAAGCATTTGAGCTTTCTACATCACTCACCGGAGTATACTGATGAATAGGGTATAAAGTATCGTCTGATACAGCAGAAGAAAAGACATTAAAGCCCCCTTCTTGGTGTTTAGAACCTGCCCAAGGGAATCGTTCACCACTAGCAGTACCATCAGGCATTGTTTTTTCGGTAAATTGAATATCACCTAACATTGCATCAAGTGCAAACCCAGAAGCTTGTACATTTTTAATTGCAGCAGCCAACGCTTTTAAAGCGCTGCCATCGTTAACTAAGGTATTCGGTGTTGATGCTGCATTTTCAACATCAAATGGCGTCATAAAGTGTTGGCCTTGTCTAAATTTAAAAGCAAATTCTCTAAATAGGTGTGCAGCTTTACTGTCTTTATTAAAACGCATGTCCCATTTAGCTAGTGCTGTACAACCTAATGATATATCTACACTAACACCATTATCTAAAGTAACGGGTGTAGTACCCTGCACTTCACACTGAGATAATAAATCAGACAGAACAGCCTCTCCAAGATAGGCTCTGTTATTGACTAAAGCCGATTCTACTTCTGCTGCACTGAATTTATTATCTTCTCCAGCACTATCACTTAATAATTTCAACCCCATTCGGGTTCTTAGACTAAGTGGACTTAAATCGTCTCCATAGAGAATTGAATAATTTGACATAGGAGTCGATGCATTTGTAAACCAATAACTGTCATTAGAGTTTTGCACGTAATCACTATTTAACAATTTTGGCGCTTGCTCATAGCTATTTAATCCATCAGGTTCAAACAATGAGGTGTTACCAGGTAAAATATCAAACCCAGCTCCTTGTCTTGTACCAATAAGGACAGGGTCAGTGCGCATTAAATCTAGCGCTGTATCATTTAAGTTATGTACGCGCGATTTATCAATATAAAAGGCATTGCCTTGATCATCTGCATACATAGTATTTACCCATGGAATACCATCATAATCTTTAAAGGCTTGTTGAAATTCCTCTAAATTTGTCGCTAAATTCATTGCTAACCAATGGTCAATCATATCCATATTTTCTTGAGCAGAGTCACGTAACGTAAAGGCATTACTTGTTGACCACGCCATTCCGTTACTTGGTGGTGTTTCAATCATCAATCCGTGGTGTGAGTAATAATAATCTTTTGATAGCAATACCGAACTTCCGCCTCCGGCATTAACTTCAACAAAATATGTATTTTTAGTTAAATTTTTCGTTTCTCCATCAACAGTATACTTCAGGGCATCATCATCGAGTAAGTCCAGTTTATAAACAACAAAGCGACGAGATTTCGAAACCGTATGTGTCCAACCTAAGTGTTGATTAAAGCCGATATTTTGTACTGGAAATCCCTGTAAAGCACCGCCCATAACATCCATTACACCAGGTATAGTGACATGAGACTGATAAAACCTTAAATGCCCTGTATGAGGAAAATGTGGATTAGCCAGTACAATTCCTTTCCCATTTTCAGTTTTATCTTTACCAATCCCCCAACCATTTGATCCTAAATCGCCTAAATCTAACTCCCCTGCTTTAAAGTTCTTGGCTTTTAATGTTATTTGATCATTAATAATTTTAGCTTGTGCCTGACTTATTGTTTGATCATTACTTTTAGAGTTAATTCCTACATAAGGGAGATACTCATCTGATGAGCCAGGATTAGCTAAGAAAGCAAGTTGCATAAAAGTGGAGTTTGCACCACTAGCGTATTGTGACGTGGCAAACATATAAGCAGTAAGCTCAATTGCACTAATAGGTTTAACCCATGGCTGACCCGCACATTGAGGGGCTAAATTATTAACACCAGTTTCCGCTAAATATTTATTATAACCTGCGGTATAGCCTTCAATTAATGCTCGACTATTTTCAGACATATTTGGATAAAGTGTTTTAGCTGATTCCATCACTCTTAAAGCATGATGACCAAAATCTGAAATAATATTTCCAGTATCGCCAGAGCCGACGACTTTATCTGGGCCAAAATATTTTGATCTTTCGCTGCGCACTTTAATTATTTGATCCGCCAAAATACATAGGTTGTCTTGCGCATAAGCATAGCCAGAGCCGAAACCAACACTTTGTAAATTATCTCCTGTTATATGGGGAACACCGTAAGTGGTACGACGAATTTTAGCCTGTAAATTACCATCATCATCAAATGCGATTAATGTGGGGACAGAAGTTGTTGGCGGAGGAGGTGTGGGTGTTAGATCTGCACTTGTATTATTATCACTATTACATGCACTTAACGCCATAAGCAAAGCGACACTTAAAAAACGTTTTTTATTATAGTTCATTCTAAGATTTCCCTTGTTATAAATACTTATTTGAGCATAACAAAGTTGACAATTATATTAAGGCTAATTTGCTATCAAACTATATGATTTAATTACTAATTAGCATATATCTGGTCAACCAGAAACATCAAATTTTAGCCAAAAAAAAGCCCTTCTACAAAA